>CAZAGA010000309.1:1542-4343 GCA_964484335.1 uncultured Anaerolineaceae bacterium | reverse complement strand
TCAACCCGACCCAGTTCGGCCCCCAGGAAGACCTGGCCGCCTACCCGCGCGATCTACCGCGCGATTTGGAGCTGCTCGCCGCCGCCGGAACCGACCTGGTCTGGACCCCCGCGCCCGAGATCATCTATCCGCCCGGCTTTCAAACCTGGGTGACCGTCGAAGAAATCACCCGCCCTCTGGAAGGCAGCATGCGCCCAGGCCATTTTCGCGGCGTCGCCACCGTGGTCGCCAAGCTGTTCAACGCCTTTACCCCCCAGCGAGCCTATTTTGGTCAGAAAGACGCCCAGCAAGCCGCGGTCATCCGCCAGATGGCCCGCGATTTGAACTTCCCGCTCGAGATCGTTATCTGCCCGATCCAGCGTGAGCCAGACGGCCTGGCGATGTCCAGCCGCAATACCTATCTCAACCCAGCCGAGCGGCAGGCCGCCACGGTGCTCTCGCGCGCCCTGCACGCCGCCCAGGCAGACTTTGCCAACGGCGAACGGCAGGCGGAAGCCCTGCGCCAGCGCATGACCGAGATTATCCAGGCCGAGCCGTTGGCCCGGCTGCAGTACGTTTCCTGCGCCGATCCGTTCAGCCTGCAGGAATTGGATGGCCCGATCGCCAGCCAAGCCCTGCTCTCCATGGCGGTGTATGTTGGCAAAACCCGCCTGATTGACAATACCCTGCTTGGCGGGGCGTGACCTGGCTCAGTCGACTCTGGAGGAACCCCCATGCTGCTCACGATTGATATCGGAAACACCAACCTGACCCTGGGACTGTACCAGGGAGAAAAGCTCGGCCCGCACTGGCGCCTGGCAACCGTCCACGACCGCATGCCGGATGAATACGGCCTGCAGTTCCTCGGCTTGCTCAGCCATGCCGGCTGCAGCCCGGCGGATCTGACTGGCATCTGCCTGGCTTCGGTGGTCCCTCCGCTGACTGGAAAAGTCATCGAGGCCTGCCGCGGCTACCTGGGCCAGGCGCCGCTGGTGGTCGACGCCGGGGTAAAGACCGGCGTGCGCATCCGCTACGAAGACCCACGCGCTGTTGGCGCCGACCGGATCGTGGACGCCGTGGCCGTCCAGCGCCTATACGGCGGCCCGGCTTGCGTGGTCGATTTCGGCACCGCTACCACCTTCGATGCGATCACCGCCGAGGGCGATTACCTGGGCGGCGCCATCGCCCCCGGCATCGGGATTGCCTCCGAAGCGTTGTTCATTCGCACCGCCAAGCTACCTCGCGTCGACCTGCAACGCCCACCGAACGCCATCGGACGCAACACTGTCCACGCCATGCAGTCCGGCCTGCTGTTCGGCTACGTGGCCCTGACCGAAGGCATGGTGGCGCGTTTCCGGGCCGAGCTCGGACCCGAGATGAAAGTCATTGCCACTGGTGGTCTGGCCGAGATCATTGCCCGTGAGACAGACGTGCTACAAATCATCGCCCCCTGGCTGACCCTGGACGGCTTGCGCTTCATCTGGGAAATGAACCGCTGAAACCAGCATGATTGAAACCCTGACCCTGCTTGCAGATGACCCATTAACCATCTCGCGCGCCCTGGCAATCCTGGCCCAGGGCGGGCTGGTCGCCTTTCCGACTGATACCGTCTACGGCGTCGGTGGCCTGGCCTTCGACCCGCACGCCATCCAGGAAATCTACCAGGTCAAAGGCCGCTCGATTGAGAAGGCCATCCCGATCCTGGTCGGGGCGCCCGAGCAACTGCCCCTGGTAGCCCCGGAATTGAACCCGCTTGCCCGGCGCTTGGCAGAGCGGTTTTGGCCCGGACCACTGACCCTGGTCGTCCCAAAGCACCCTGGCCTGCCGCCGGAACTATCGATCTATCCGACAGTCGGCGTGCGAATGCCCGACCACCCGGTCGCCTTGGCGCTGCTCCAACGCTCCGGACCCTTGGCGGTCACCTCAGCCAACCTGTCCGGGCAGGCCAGCGCGACCACTGCAGAAGAAGTCAAGCAGCAGCTTGGCGGGCGGATCGCCCTGGTTTTAGATGGCGGCCGCACGCCTGGAGGTCTGCCTTCGACCGTGGTGGACTGCAGCGGGCTGCGACCAAACCTCCTGCGTCCCGGCCCGATCTCGCTGGAAGAAATCCTGGCCGCCCTGCATTCCTGATATGGTAATAATCGACCCAGCCGCCTGGACCGGGCGGCTGGGTCGATTATTAATAAATTTATTATCGAGCCTTCATGCTCTATTAAAGGCCATCCGTATAATACAAATTACATTCTCCTTACTCAAAACCGTGCTACGGTTGTGGATGGCAGACCACTTTCAGAGCACGGTTTGAGCTTTAAAAGCCAGTTTACCGCTTACCCTTCGCGAGCGATTGCCATCCCTGCCAGGGCTGCCCCAACAATCCCGGCCTCGTTCAACAGGGTCGCCGGGACCACCCGCGACTTGACGGTAAGCAGAGGGATAAAGCGCTCGGCTTCCTTGCTCACCCCACCACCCAGGATAAATAAATCCGGCCAGAACAACCGCTCGAGGTAGTTCAAATAGGCATCGAAGCGGCCGGCCCAGGCTTTCCAGGAAAGCTTCTCACGCTTACGGGCTGCATCGGAGGCACGCGTTTCGGCATCCTGGCCGTCCAGGATGATATGCCCAAGCTCGGCATTCGGAAACAGGTGCCCATCGGTGAATAAGGCCGTCCCCAGACCGGTGCCAATCGTGATAATGAACACGCTTCCTTTTTGGCCCTGACCGGCGCCAAAAGCAATCTCCGCCATCCCGGCGGCATCCGCGTCGTTCAGCACCGCGACCGGGCAGCCAGCCGCAGCCGAAAAAAGTTCCTCGGCATTGACCCC
>CAZAGA010000309.1:0-1442 GCA_964484335.1 uncultured Anaerolineaceae bacterium | reverse complement strand
GGCTGGGGCTGGCCTTCGACCTGCACCAGCAGGTTGTCGTCGAATGGGGAAACTTCCAGCGCCGCCAGGCGCGCCCCAGGCACCAGGCCATGCTGCTCGAGATAGCCCAGCAAAGCCCCGTCGCTGCTGCGCACCCGGCGGATCACCGTCCGCTCGCCAGCCTGTAGCTCAGACAGCCGCCGGTCGGTTTCTTCCGGCAGGCGTAGCTCCCGCGAGGGGATCGGGTCGCCATGGGGATCGCGCTGCGGGTCGCCCAAAGCCAATGCGATCCGCTCTTCGAAGGCTTCTGAGATCACGTGTTCAAGCCGGTCGGCCTCTGCGTGGACCTCATCCCAGCCATAGCCCAGCACCTGGTGTAGATAAAGCTCGATCAGGCGGTGATGGCGAAGGATTTCAAGGGCAACCTGCTCCCCCTCGAAGGTCAGGGCCACGCCGCGGTGCTTATGGTACACGACCAGGGGCGGGTGAGCGCCAGCCAGCTTTTTAAGCATCTCGCTTACCGAAGCCGGAGAGACCTGCAGCATCTCAGCAATCTGGCTGGTGCTGGCTAACTGCCCGGCTTCCGCCAGCTCATAGATAATTTTGAGATAATCTTCAATTGCCTGGGTCAGGTTATCGCGCTGCATGGCTGCCTCTCTCCAGTAACTAATCGTACAGCGCCTGCCGAGCGCGCTCGCGTCCCAGTCCGGTCAGGGCCAACTGCCCATCCTGCTGCACGATCCACCCCTGGTCAACCGCCCGGCGCAAGACGCTTTCGGCAAAGCCTGGCTCCCAGCGCATGTGCTCGCGCAGGTGCTCGACCCGACTTTCCTGCTCGGCTTCAGGCAGCGCCTCGTGGTTGAGCAAGTGGATCGCCAGCATCCGTTGGGCAAATTCCCAACGTTGGCGGGCCTTCCGCTGGGATTGGGCGACCAGGCCGCGGCGCGGGGCAAAAAGGAAGGCAATCCCGAACTGCAGCCCGGCTGCCGCGGCGATCGAGCCAGCAATTGAGGCATCCAACCAGTGGGCGAGCCAATAGCCGCTGACCGCTGCCAGGCCGCCCAGCAGCACGCTCAGGCCAAGCATCACCGACAGGCGGTCGGCCAGCAGGTAAGCGGTAATCGGCGGCGCGATCATCAAGGCCGTCACCAAGATCGATCCAACGCTCTCAAACGCCCCCACTGCGGTGATTGAGACACTCCCCATCAACAGGTACATCATCAAACCAGGGGCAAATCCCAGCGCGGCCGATAGGCCGGGGTCAAAAGCCGCCAGCTTAAGCTCCTTGTAAAATAGCAGCGTGAAAGCCAGGTTGATTAAGAATATCCCACCCATCAGGTACAGCGCGACCGGTCCAAGATCGACGCCAAATAGCACCAGGCGAGTGAACGGTGCAAAGGCCAGCTCGCCAAGCAGCACAGCATCGGTGTCCAGGTGGACATCGCCGGCATAGCGCGAGATCA
>CAZAGA010000308.1:0-4431 GCA_964484335.1 uncultured Anaerolineaceae bacterium | reverse complement strand
TCGGGTCGCTGCCCAAGAAGATCAAGGCCACCAGGTAGTCGTTCCAGACCCACAGAAACTGGAAGATGGCGAAGGAGGCCAAAGCTGGAATCGATAGCGGCAAGATCAATTTAATGAAGATGGTGAAGTGAGATGCGCCATCGATAAACGCACTTTCCAGCGTCTCGCGTGGTAGGGTGGCAATGTAGTTGAACAACAGGTAAGTCGCCAGCGGAAGGCCGAAACCAGTGTGCGCCAACCACATCGCCAGGTAGGTGCCATTCAACCCCAAACGAGAAAAGTCGCGCAGGACCGGGACCAGAGCAATTTGCAATGGGACCACCAGGAGGGCGACGATCATGATGAACAGCGTTTTCCGCCCGGGGAAACTCATCCAGGCAAAGCCATAAGCCGCAAAAGCTGCAATCAAAATTGGGATGATTGTCGCCGGGAAGGAGACCGCGATAGAGTTAAACAAGGCGCCCCAGAAATCATCCCCTTGGATTACCTCCACTGTCCCATCGGGCTTCTTATATTCAAAATCCTTGCCCTGCATCACCTGGTTGTAATTTTCAAAGGTTGGTTTCAGGTTAAAACCAACCCAGTTCTTCTCTTGTATTAAAATCGTTCCCAGGCGTTTATTGCCAACCCATTGCAAGCGTTTGCCATCAGCAGTCTCCACACCTACGCGTAGTTCCTCAAAGGTGGCATTAACCCCTTCGATGCTCATGACTGAATTAGCATCCAACCCTAAATCTTTCGGATTCAATTCAGCAACTTGCTGCCATTCCTTATGGGGAAAGATAGACCACCAGCCCGAAGTCTGAATAGTCAGGCGATCCCGGAAGGAAGAGACCAATAAACCGATAACTGGAATCATCCAGATAAGCACCAGGAGTGCCAGGGTCAGGTTGACAATGATCAACTGGCTGCGAGATTGTGTTGGTGTTGATTTCATCGTTGCACCCTCCCTAAAATGCCCGCTGCTCGCCGAACCGGCGCAAGTTGTAGAGCATGACCGGGACGACAGCAATTAAGAGCACGATGGCGATCGCTGAGCCATAGCCAGCGTTTCGTGCGATGAAAGACTGGCGGTAGAATTGTGTGGCAATCACGTCCGTGCCAAACTGACCGCCGGTCATCACCCAAACTACGTCAAAAATTTTCAGGGTGAAAATGATGACCGTAGTCGTAACGGTAATGATCGTTCCCATGATCGAAGGCACCATAATCTTGAAAAAGACCTGGAGCTCATTCGCCCCATCAACTCGGGCGGCCTCGATGGTTTCTTCCGAAATACCTTTGAGCGCAGCCGAGAAGAGCACCATGGCATAGCCTGCCTGGAGCCAGATGACAATCACCACCAGAAACAGGTTATTCCAGGGGGCAATGTCGGTGTAGGCTGTCCAGGCCTGTGGCTGACCGCCGAAAGCGACCACAATGGAATTCAATAAACCGATCTGCGGGATGCCAACCGGCTTAACTTCGTAAATGAAGTTCCAGATCACGCTGGCGCCAACAAATGAAATCGCCATCGGCATGAAGATCAGCGACTTGGCCACCTTTTCAAATTTACTGCGATCTGCCAGCACCGCAATCAGCAAACCCATGATCACCGTCAAAGGAGTCGCAATTCCAATCCAGAAGAGGATGTTATTGCGAAAAGCCTCCAACATCAAGCGGTTGGTAAACACAGCGATATAGTTACCCAGGCCGACAAACTGGCTTCCCAGCAAGTTAAAGTATTCCCCTGGGTTGCTAAACAGTAAACTCAACGAGGCTGCTGGAGGGCCGTCACGCCCAAACAGGCTAATCCAGAGGGTGCGTACCGTCGGAAGAGCCAGGAACCAGATCAAGATAGCGACAGCCGGGCCGACAAAGACGAAGGGCTGCAATCGGGCAGTCCATTCATCTGGCAGCATTTCAACCAACCAGTTAAAAATCCAATACAGGATAGCTACCCCACCAACGCCCCAAACAATGGCAACAATCGTAATCAACCATTTTGGCGCATTACCTTCTCGCAAGAAAAGGAAGCCCTGGTAAAGAACAAAAAATGCGATCAGTGGGATCAGGATCGCCAGGGCCAGGCGAAGTAGAAAAGCTACTGCCTGTGCAACGGGACCAATCTTTTCCCCTTCTTTTTGCTGTAAAAACTGCATGGAATCCTCCTCCCGGTTCTGTTCAACCTGGCAGTGCAGATTGTTGAGGACAATCCGGTTATATTTAGGGCTGCCAGCAATATGCTGGCAGCCCTAGTTACAGCACGAAGATGTTACTTAGCCGGCCAGGAGGCGTCAATCTCGGCCAGGACAGTGTCCAGGTCAGCTGCGCCAGATACCCAGTCGGTCATGCCCTTCCAGAACGAGCCAGCGCCAACTTCACCCGGCATCAGGTCCGAGCCATCGAAGCGGAAGCTGGTCGCTTCTGCCACCAACGTCGCAATGCCGCGCTCCAGGTCCACACCGTACATATCCGGTGTGGCTGTCTTGTGCGTCGCCAGTGCGCCGCCCGTCTCCAACCAGCCCTTAGCCGACTGCGGAACGGTGAAGTACTCCATCGCAGCGCGAACTTCCGGCCGGTCGTTGAACATCGCCATGATGTCGCCAGCTACCAGGAACGGCTTACCATACTGCGGATCAATTGGCGGCAGGTAGAAGAAGCCGTAATCCACGTCAGCTTTCGCTTCCTTCGGGAAGAAACCGGTGATGAAGTTGCCCTGCTTGTGCAGCCAGCACTTCGGCGGGTTCTCGAACATCGGCGCAGGCGCATCTCCAAAGAAGGTCGACACGATCGCCGCTCGCCCACCAAACACATAGCCGTCTGTGAACCAGATCTGGCCCAATGTCTCGGCAGCTTTCTTCACTTCCGGTGACGAGAATTTCAACTCGCCCTTGACCCACTTATCGTAGTTCTCCAGCGAAGTCGTGCGCAGCATGATCTCTTCCATCCAGTCCGTCGCCGGCCAGCCGGTCGCCGCACCAGATTCGATCCCTACGCACCACGGCGCATCGCCGTCTGCCTTGATTTGGTCGCTCAACGCAATCAACTCTTCCCAGGTCGTCGGAATAGTATACCCAGCTGCCTCGAAGTCATCCTTCGGGTACCACACCAGGCTCTTGCCGTTGAAGCGATACCACACACCACCCATCTGCGGGCCGTTCGGACCTTCTGACATTCCCATGTCTAACCAACTCTGGTTATACTGCTCCTTCAGCCAATCCATCGGGATGAAGCTGCTTGGATCGACAATCTTGCCCTGGCGGACGAAGCCAGCCAGCAAACCCGGCTGCGGGAAGTCCGCAATGTCCGGAGTATCGCCAGCATCCACCCGGATCGCAATCGAGCCTTCAAACTCCTTCGAGCCGATGTAGTTGATCGTGATCCCGGTCGCATCTACAAAGGGCTTGTAGGACTGCTCAAACTTGACCTTGTCGGCGTCAGTGAACGGGCCGTCGATCACAACCGTCGTACCCTTGTATTCACCAGCCAAGGCCTTCTCCAGGTAGCCGCCCGGAAGAACGGGGAAACCAACCTCGGGCATTTCAGCAGCCGGTGCTTCAGCAGCGGGTGCTTCAGCAGCAGGTGCTTCAGCAGCGGGTGCTTCAGCAGCGGGCGCTTGCTCGGCGGGTGCTTCAGTTGCGGCTCCACCGCAGGCGGAGAGCACCATTGCCAAGATTACAAAAATACTCACTACAAACCACAAGCTGTTCTTTTTCATCTTTCCTCTGCCTCCAAATGTATATTCTTGGGATGTGAAATAATCGGACGGAGCGACTGAATATTTTTTACGGCAGCACCTCCTTTGAATTTAGTTAATCTTTATGGGGCTTTTTTCGCCCGGCTTAGCTTCCGGATTCTCACGGGAGCAGGAAAAATAAAAAGCGCCTCAATGGATTATGAGGCGCTTTTATTCTTTAATTTTGAAAAGGAAAAGAACTTCGAACCAGTAATGGTTGTAGAGGGTAACGGCATTAACCAGGAGACAGGCTTCATGAGCAGGTCGTAAAAAAAGAATGTGAAAAAGTTAATGGAACCGTTTCCATTATATGCTTTTTTTACACCTTGTCAAGTATTTTGACATAGTAGCGTTGTCCTGGCTCAAATCCACGCTCCTGGTAGTACCGCCGGGTGCCAATTGCTGAGATGACGGCCAGGCGCTGATAACCAGATTGGCGAGCCAGAGCTTCCGCCTGCAGGATCAGGCGTGTACCCAGGCCACTGTGCTGGGCAGCACCTTGTTCTTCGGCGCCGACCGGAAGCGACTGGCCATAGACATGCACTTCCCGGATAATTGCTGCGGCCTGAAGCTCTGCAAGACCAGTATCGGGCGAGTTAGCCCCTGGCAACGAGAGGCGCAAGAAACCAGCCAGGCGATCATCGGGAGTGACATATGAGAGGAAATGCTCTTGCGCACCACCGGCTGAGTAAGCCAGATCATCCAAACGGAGC
>CAZAGA010000307.1:0-4469 GCA_964484335.1 uncultured Anaerolineaceae bacterium | reverse complement strand
GCTAAATAACTTGAAGGAAAATCCGCAAATACTCGGTTGTGGAGAAGAGTCAGGGGGCATAACGGCGCTCCTAAAAGGTATTATACATGGATTTTGAGTGTGATATTATTTAAGCTGAGCGACAACCTGTTTGATAGGAACGAATCCGATGACACAAAACCTGTTTACTACCCTGATCTCTACTACAGAGTTGGCCGGCCACCTGGAAAGCCAGGAATGGGCTATTCTGGATTGCCGGTTTAACCTGGCGGATAAGGCTCAAGGCCAGAAGGATTATCTTGCAGCGCATATCCCTGGGGCCGTGTATGCCGACTTGGATCATGATCTCTCTGGACCGCAAGTGCCGGGACAGACAGGCCGGCACCCGCTACCAGCGGTTGAAGCGGCGGCCAAAACCTTTGCAAGCTGGGGGATTGGAGCAGGGGTGCAGGTAGTCTGCTACGACGACACAGGTGGGGCGCTGGCAGCCGCCCGAGCCTGGTGGCTGCTGCGCTGGCTGGGGCATGAGGCGGTGGCAGTTTTGGATGGCGGTTGGCAGAAGTGGAAGGCCGAGGGACGCATCCACTGCAATGGACGCGAGAATCGCCCGGCGCGCCCGTTTGTCCCTTTTTTGCATCCTGAGCGAGTAGTTAACGCGATTGAGGTGGAGCGCCTGCGACTGGAGTCCGGATGCCAGGTGTTTGACTCGCGCAGCCTGGAGCGCTATCACGGCATGAATGAAACGATCGATCCGGTCGCCGGCCATATCCCAGGGGCGCGCTCCGCGCCATATGCTGAAAACTTGAACCCAGACCTGACTTTTAAGCCAACTGGTGCACTGCGCGAGCGGTTCCTGGATTTGCTGGAGGGAACTGTAGCCGGGGAGGCAGTATTTTACTGCGGTTCAGGCGTAACTGCCGCCCACAACATCCTGGCCGTCGTTCAAGCCGGGCTGGAACAGCCGCGCCTGTACGCTGGCTCCTGGTCGGATTGGATTACTGACCCGCAGCGACCCGTTGAGATCTAGTCCCCAGCAGTTACAAATCCTGGTAGCGAGAATTTTCCAGGTCTTTCTGCAGTTTCTCTTCTTCGCTGGCTTTGGTAATCCCGGCAGAGTTTTCTCCAACATCTTCCAGCTCGGCTAACTCGGCCTCCCGAAGTTGGGCTGGGCTGTAGCGAACAACCATCGACCACTTGCCGCAATACGGACAGCGGTCGAGCTTCCCGACCAGTAGATTCAATCCCCAGATGTGCACAGCAAACGGCCGGCTGCATTTTGGGCAGATTGTGCCGCCGAGTGGGGCATAACTGCGCGCTGATCCCAGCGGCAGGTTCTTGGTTTTACCCCGGCTGAAGAGAGCCGGGATGCCAATGGCCAGCAACGCGGCCACGACAATCACCCCCAGCACTGGCAGGATGATTTCTAGCGCGCCTTCAAAACCCTGGCTGGCGGGGACAAACTCGCGCACCTGGTCATTCGAGCGGATTTCCTTCCCTGAACTGGTATAGCCAACTGCGCTCAGGGTGTGCCTGCCGTTGGGATAATTGGAAGTATCGAAGCGAAGACGGAAAGGGGCTGCGGTGACTTCTCCGAGCGGCTGCCCGTCCAGATAAAAGACCACCCTGACCAGGTCTTGGGGGCCTTGAGCGCGCACACTGAAGACACCCTGGATTTGGCCTCCGGTGAGCGAAGAATAACCAAAGTCCTTATTGAGTGAAATTCTTAGGCTGGAGTTGTCTTGGGCCATGACCGGTTGAGTCAGGATAACCAGGACAGCCAGGCAGGTGATCATCCAAAGTAGTTTCTTGTTCATGTTGAGATTCCTGAAACGTTAAGGTGAAACAATTGAGCCAGTGTTATTTCCAGCGGGTCAGGATGGTCTCGCGTTGGAAAATCTGAACCGCCAGGTAAATCATCAGAGCGTCTAAAGCCGCGACTGCCAGGCTGATCAACCAGACCGTGCTCAGGCTGATCAGGAACATGCCTGAGATCTGACCGATGAACAGGACCAGGACAGGCAGGACCACCACGGAAGAGATTTGCTCCGCGGCGCGCGGGTCATTGACTCGCGATGAAATCATCAGGCTGAAATTGACCGACAACAAGGCCAGCAAGGGGCCGAGGACGAAGATGGCTACCAGCCAGATTGGGCCGAGCAGGGCAGCGGCGATTTTTGTTGAGCTGATCAGGATCACGCCCAGGCTGTAGACCAGAAAGCCAGCCCAGGTGGCTGCCAGGGCGGGCAGCAGCGCGGCCAGGTTTTTACCGGTTAGCAACTCGGCTGTAGTGATCGGTGTTGCCAGCAGCGGCTCCAGGCTGTGGGTGGTCTTTTCGCCAACGATTGAGTAAG
This sequence comes from uncultured Anaerolineaceae bacterium, assembly GCA_964484335.1. Taxonomy (GTDB): domain Bacteria; phylum Chloroflexota; class Anaerolineae; order Anaerolineales; family UBA4823; genus CAZAGA01. The sequence continues at coordinate 2,139 of CAZAGA010000307.1, read as the reverse complement.
CAGCAATATTAACCGGGATAATCAAGGGCATCATCAGGAATAGCAGGGTGAACTGGCTGGCGATGTAGACTTGAAAGCACTCGCCGGTGGTCAGCGAAGGCGGGCACATCTGTCCAAATTGGGCCGGCATGTCGGTCGATACATCACTTAGCCCGGCCTGGCTGGTCAGGAACAAGATAATCAGCGGCAGGGCGGTGAACAGCAGGGGCATAAACAGCACGGAAAATATCACCATGCGGTTTTTGAAGACTTCAGCCCATTCTTTGAAGATAATGGTTTTTATTTTTTGCATATGCTTTTAAGCGGTTTTGATCAATTGTAAATAGACGTCTTCAAGCGAGCGGCGTAGCTCGCCAACAAACTGGATCTCAGCCCCGGCTCCGACCAGGGCGCGGATAATCTCCGGGTTGTCCCGTTCGGGATCTTCCAGGTTGACCACCAGCTTGTTGTCCAGCAGGCGCGCCTCGCGCACCTGTGGCAGTCCATTCACCAGGCGCTCCAGTTGGGAATTGGCCTGGCGCAGGTGGAAGACGACTTTCCGGCCGAACAACTGCGTACGCAGGTTTTCGGGTGAATCTACGACCAGCAGGCGAGTTTTGAAGACGCCGATCCGGTCGCACAGCCGGTCAGCCTCATCCAGGTTGTGGGTAGTGAGGAAAATTGTGCGGCCTTGCTTACGCAGCTCCTGGATGAACTCGCGCACCATATGGGATGCTTCGGGATCAAGCGCGGCGGTTGGCTCGTCCAGGAAAATAATGCGCGGTTCGTGGAGCAAAGCGCGGGCAATGGCCAGTTTCTGCTTCATGCCTTTGGAGAAGGTCCCGGCTTCATCTTTGCGCCGCTCCCACAGCCCGAGCATGCGCAGGTACTTTTCTACCTGGCCATCGACGTCTTTAACTTCGTACAGTTTGGCGTAGATCTGCAGGTTATACTCGGCGCTGAGATTGTCGTACATGCCCGGGTTTTCGGTCAGGATGCCGACATTCTGGCGGATGGCCTTGTTTTGTTTTCCCAAGCCGAAGCCATTCACTGTAGCCTGGCCTTTGGTGGGCTTGATCAGGGCGGTCAGCATCCGGACGGTAGTCGTCTTGCCAGCCCCATTCGGCCCAAGAAAGCCAAAAACTTCGCCTTCGCGGACCTGGAGCGTCAGGCCATCGACTGCCAGGGTGGTTTTAAATTTCTTGGTCAAGTTTTCTGTGATAATCATATTGTTTTACAAGATAAGTAAATTTTAATCGAAAATAAGTATACACCCGATTGGGATTTTCCCCAACCGGGTGTATCGTGGAGCCGGAGATTTTTCAGGCCGCTCTTTTCAAGCGGTTAAGGTGTTCTTTGCGGAACTTGGCCAGCTTGGGGGCGATAACATACTGGCAGTAGGGCTGGGAGCTGTTATTGCGGTAATACTCCTGGTGGTAATCTTCGGCTGGGTAGAAGGCGCCAGCCGGAGCCAGCTCGGTGACGATCGGGTTTGGCCAGATGCCAGCGGCTTCAATCTCGGCGATGACTTCCTGGGCGATGCGCAGTTGTTCTCCATCTGCCCAGAATATGGCGGATCGATACTGCGTGCCGACGTCCGCACCCTGGCGGTTCAGCGTAGTCGGGTCGTGGGTAGAGAAGAACACTCGCAGCAGGTCGCGATAGGAAATGACGTTCGGATCGAAGTTGATTTGGACGACTTCGGCATGGCCGGTGGCGCCGGTGCAAACCATTTTATAAGACGGATTGGGGATATTACCGCCAGCGTATCCGGAGACGATCTGTTGGACGCCCTGTAGCTCGGTAAAGATGGCTTCCAGGCACCAAAAACAGCCCCCGCCTAATAGGGCGGTCTGGGTAGTTTGAGAAGAGGAAGGTGGCATGTTTTTTTTCTCCAATGCAAATTGCTTTTCTGGATAAACTATGTCTTATAATTTTAACACTGCTTGGCAAAACTGTTCAGGGAGTTGGCCAAGCCGGCGGACAGGCGGCGGGCTTTTATGTTAAGATTAACCAGTAATTCAGATGAGATACGATGGCGAAAACTACGCTCAAAACCCAACCAACTGAGAAGAGCGCCCAGGCATTGATTGACGCGCTGGATATGCCTCAGAAACGCCAGGACAGCCAGGTTATCCTGGATCTGATGCGGAAAATTAC
>CAZAGA010000306.1:0-4483 GCA_964484335.1 uncultured Anaerolineaceae bacterium | reverse complement strand
AGTGGTCGAGTGCAAAAAATGTTTGGCACAACGCCGGCGCCCGGACGATGGTTTATTTGCTGGGTGCGCCTTTTCGCTGGCTGCGTGCCAGGCTGCGTGGGTAGAATAAGGTTTTGAATGATCATTAACCCATGAAGCGCACGAAGTACGCTGCGATAGTAATTGGCGCGGGTCCGAACGGCCTGGCGGCGGCCATCACCCTGGCTAGAGCAGGCCGTTCGGTGTTGTTAGTCGAGGCGCGTGAGACCGTTGGCGGTGGGACCCGCACGGCAGAACTAACCCTGCCGGGTTTTCGACACGACGTTTGTTCTGCCATTCATACGGTTGGGGCTGCTTCCCCGTTTTTCCGGCAGTTATCGCTGGAACAATATGGTCTGGAATGGATTTTTCCACCGGTCGAGGCAGCCCATCCCCTGGATGGGGGTAAGGCGGTCTTGCTCCACCGCTCGGTTGAACAAACCGCCCAGGGATTAGGTGCAGATGGCCCGGCTTACCAGCGGATATTTACTCCCTTGGTGAAGAACCAGGCGAAGATTGCGCATGACTTATTGGGTCCCTTGCCGCTGCCTCCCCGCCATCCCCTGGCCATGGCGCAGTTTGGGTTGTACGCCATCCGTTCTGCCACTGGCCTGGCGAACCAGTATTTCAAATCACCAGCCGCTCGGGCCCTGTTCGGTGGTTTTTCTGCGCACTCCATCCAACCCTTAGAAGCCTGGTCAACCGCCGGGGTAGGGGTGACCCTGCAACTTTTTGCTCATGGGGTTGGGATGCCGTTGGCGCGCGGCGGGTCGCAATGTATTGCCGACACCTTACTCAGGGTTTATCTTTCCCTGGGCGGCGAAGTGATGACGGGCTGCCTGGTCGAACGGATTGAGGATCTTCCGCCGGCTGACGCTTACCTGTTTGACACTACCCCACGCCAGTTGGTCCAGATTTGCGGCGAGCGGTTGCCCGCTCGGTACATCAAAGCGCTCCAGCGTTATCGCTATGGTCCAGGTGTCTTTAAGCTAGATTTCGCCCTCGACGGGCCGGTCCCCTGGCAGGCGCAAGAATGCCTGCAAGCGGCTACGGTCCATGTTGGCGGTGGGTTAGAGGAAATCGCCCAGGCCGAGCGAGAAGTATGGCAGGGCATCCATCCTGAAAAACCCTACCTGCTGCTCACCCAGACCAGCCTGTTTGATCCAAGCCGGGCGCCGGATGGGAAACATACCTTGTGGGCTTACTGCCACGTCCCGTCTGGCTCGGACTTTGACATGACCGAGCGCATCGAAGCTCAAATTGAACGCTTTGCGCCCGGCTTTCGCGCCCGCATCCTGGCCCGGCATTCGTACAACTCCCATCAGATGGAAGCATACAATCCTAATTACATCGGGGGGGATATCATTGGCGGAGTTCAGGACTTGCGCCAGCTCTATTTCCGGCCGACGGTCAGCGCCAACCCCTATCGCACCCCCGCGCCAGGGATCTACCTCTGTTCCTCCTCAACGCCGCCTGGCGGTGCCGTGCATGGGATGTGCGGCTACTTTGCTGCCCAAACCGTTATCAACGATCGTCATAGTTAATTGTCTTACATGTATAGGACATAAGTCACTTGACAGCCCGATCTAAAGGGCTAAAATTTAAGGTGTGTCCTTCTATTCACCTCCCTCTTCAACCTTTTCCCTTCAGGAGAATGATATGAATGATTTTTTGTTTCGTGGCTCGCTGGCAGAGCTTGACCCGGATGTGTTTGATTTAACCAAGCTCGAACAAGACCGGCAAGTTGTCAAACTGATCCTGATCCCGAGCGAATCACAGGCTCCCCTGGCTGTCCGCGAGGCCATGGGCTCAGCCCTCCAGAATATCTATGCCGAAGGTTATCCCGATGAGGAAAGCCGGCGTTTTTCCGAAACCGAAATCCTGGACTACGAAAACCGGCTGGCCTACTACCGGCGCTATTCCGACCCGCGTTACTACAAGGGCACCGAGTACGCCGATTTTGTTGAAGCCCTGGCAAGGCGCCGGGCTGCTGAGCTATTCACCGCCAATGGGGTAAAAGCCGACGACCTGTATGTCAATGTCCAGGCGCTTTCTGGCGCTCCTGCCAACAACGCCGTCTACCATGCATTGCTCAATCCTGGTGACACGGTCCTGGGGATGAGCCTGCTGCATGGTGGCCACCTGACGCATGGCTCGTCTGTCAATCGCTCCGGTAAATATTACAACGCGGTTCATTATACGGTTGACCCCGAAACCGAGCGGATCAATTATGACCAGGTGGAAGCCCTGGCCAACCAGCATAAACCCAAAATGATCATTGCTGGTTACTCGTCCTATCCCTGGCAGGTGGATTGGGCGCGCTTCCAGGCGATTGCCAAATCGGTAGGGGCTTTCTTGTTCGCCGATATCGCCCATGTAGCGGGCCTGGTCGCGGGTGGCGTTTACCCCTCTCCAGTGGGTTATGCCGATGTGATCACCTTTACGACCCATAAATCCCTGTGTGGCCCACGCGGCGCGATTATCCTGACCGCCAATCCCACCCTGGCGCGCAAGCTGGACCGGGCCGTGTTCCCTGGTGAGCAGGGTGGGCCGCATGTCAATATTTTTGCCGCTCAGGCAGTCGCTTTTAAGCTCGCCAAAACCGAACAATTCCAAAAATTACAGCAGCAAATTGTCGCCAATTGTGCGGCTTTTACCAATCGTTTCAAAGAATTGGGCTATAAAATCCCCTTCGGCGGTACCGATACTCACTTGATGAACCTGGATGTGACCACGATCAGCGGCCCAGATGGCGCCAGCCTTTCAGGCGACCAGGCTGCCCGGATCCTGGATATCGCCGGGATCGTGGTGAACCGCAATACCATCCCAGGCGATAAACATGCCACGGATCCCTCCGGCATCCGGATGGGAACTCCCTGGCTGACCCAGCGTGGTTTCAAAGAAACTCATATGGTCCAACTGGCAGACTTGATGAATGATCTGCTGAGAGCGACCACCCCCTATATTCTGGAAAGCCGCCAGGGCGATACCCGGCGCGCCAAGGTTGATTTCAAGGTTCTTGAGGATGTCAAGCTCCAGGTGCGCGATTTGGCCTTGAAAGCTGGCAGCGATGTCGACCCGGTCGAAATGGGCTATCCGCATTTCTATTACCTGGATGGGCCGTTACCCAGCCGTTCCCGCCAGGGCCTGGGCGAGCGGATTACCGGCAGCGTGCGCAGCCTGGTTAGCAGCAACGAGTCCTTCGTCATCTCCGGAGAGCGTGTGCGCACTTTCTTGAACATTGCCCTGACCAGCGATATTGAAGCGCTGACACCCGGGCAGTCCCAACCAACCTCCCTGGTTACCCCAGTGGGCCCGGCGGAAGGCGTCCTGGCTTTCCTGGGTGGGAATGATTACCAGCTCACAGTCAGCGATGCCCAGGCCGGCCTGGCTGCGGCCTGGCTGCGCGATCTATCCGACGGCTTTGTCGCCTTCGGCGATGATGTCTATCGCAAGCTGCCTGGCCCGATCCTGGTTCGCCACACCAGCTCGCCGGTGAAAAGTGAGCCAACCAGCCAGGCTTTATCGCCTGCCAAACCTTACTTCATTGGCATAGAGACCGTCCCAACCGCCGCACAGGCCGCTCTACCGGCTTTCACCTGGACGGACAAGGAAAGCCCACTTCGCCGGACGCCTGTGTATGAGGTTCATAAGCAATTGGGAGCGAAAATCATCCCCTTTGCGGGCTGGGAAATGCCAGTCTGGTATACCTCGGTGGTGGAAGAACACCTGGCTGTGCGCCAGGCGGCTGGCTTGTTTGACGTTGCCCATATGGGCGTTTACCAGGCCGAAGGACCGGATGCGGCTAACTTCCTGGATAGCGTGGTTGGCAACGATATCGGCGCGCTGGGTGTAGGCGAATCGCTGTATACCCACTTCCTGACCCCCGAAGCGGAAGTGATCGATGACCTGTTGGTGTACCGGCGTGGGGTCGAGAAATTCCTGGTTGTGGTCAATGCATCCAACGACGACAAGGATTGGGCTTGGTTGAATGCAGTCAAAGATGGGTTGGTAAAAGTCGATAATCAGCGACCGTGGGCCAAGGCTTTTGGCCGGAACGTGCGCTTGCGCAACCTGCGCGACCCGCAATCTGGCCCCGATATGCGTGTGGATATTGCCTTGCAAGGACCGAAATCGCGCGACATCTTGCTCGCGATGGGCGTCGACGCGGCTGCCCGCAAGAGGATTATGGCCTTGAAGCGCACTGAGCTGTGTGAAGCGATTGTAGGTGGCTTCAACCTGGTCGTCTCACGCACCGGCTACACCGGTGAGAAGATGGCCTTTGAGTTGTTTGTCCATCCTGATCGGGCTGGAGAGTTTTTCCAGGCAGTTTTGAAAGCTGGCGAGCCCTTTGGCTGCAAGCCGATTGGCCTGGGGGCGCGCGACTCGCTGCGCACCGAGGCTGGCCTACCGCTTTATGGTCATGAGATGGGCGCGGGTTCAGGCAAAAGCGGCCAGCCCGACC
>CAZAGA010000305.1:2707-4499 GCA_964484335.1 uncultured Anaerolineaceae bacterium | reverse complement strand
CTACAGCCACCGAATAACCGTTAATCCAGATATCTGACACAGCCGCGAAAAGCAAACCGAGCAAGTTACCCAGCATGCCCCAGGTAACTGCTGCAGCCACATCCAGGTTCTGGCGGAAAATCAGGCGCACCCCCAGCACCAGCAGGAAACCAATCAGGACTGAAAGGCCGGCCAGGGGTGAAATTTTCTGGTCGCCGAAGATTTCATTGGCGACATCATAAAACAGTGTGTTCGGAGTTGACCGGTTCAGGACGAACAGCAAAGTAGCCACCAGCGCCACCGCCAGGCTGGTCAACAGGACCGTGTTCAGTCCTTTTTTCTTGTCCGTGAAGAGCAGCGCCAGGCCGGCAATCATACCGACCATGCCGTTACCAACGCTCCACTGCGGCGACAGGCCAAAGCCGGTCAGGGCATCACCGAACATATTACCGACCGCGCCAGAGAAGAACCCGACCACGGGCCCAAAGGCATAGCCAAAGAACATCGGGATGACAATCGCCGGGCGCAAGGCGACCTGGCTGACAGAAGGCACCACGAATACTGTGCCGTTGAATAGATACGAAAAGATCGCATACAGGGCTGCGCCAATGGCCATGTAGACCACCTCGCGCGTCCCAACCTCCCAGATTTTACTGGTACGCGTGACGAAATAAACTGCAAAGACGATCAGTAAACCAATCGCCACGAAGACAAAGCGCATCAACGCTGTCTCGTCCAGCTTGAGGCTCTCGTTGAACATTGGCCCCAACCAGGCAATCAGCAAGAAAATCGCCAGGACGGCCAGCAGGCTGAAAAATACAGAGATTGTTTTACGTTCCATCAGTCATTCTCCTCTCAATATTAAGCGATGAACGGGTTAATGACGGTGAAAATCAGGTGAATTGGGTTGAATGGCATGCGCTAGCGCCTCGGCTCGCAAAAACTGCCCGGTGTGCGCCAGCCAGTGAAGGTTGGTCTCGAGCAGTGAAGTGGACGCCAGGCGGCAAGCTTTTAACAATTCTAGGTCTGCCAGGACCTGGTTGGGCGGGCCATCCGCTACCAGGCCGCCTTGGTTAACCAGCAGGACCCGGTTGGCGTAAATTACCGCCAGGTCGATATCATGGGTAATAAATAGGATCGCCTCGAAATTGGGCAGTTGCAAGATAGCATCCATAAATTCCATGTAATTCTGGTAATCCTGCCCAGCCGTCGGTTCATCCATCACCAGGATGCGCGAGCGCATGGCAAGGATGGCAGCGATGCTGACCCGCTTCTGCTGGCCAAAGGAGAGCGCCAGCGGAGGGTCCTTTTCTCGCCCTGCCAGGTTGACAATCTCGATGGCTTCTTTCACCTCCTTTTCAATCTGCTCAGGGGAATGGCGCAGGTTGGTTGGGCCGAACGCCAGCTCATCCTGGACAGTTTGGGCAAATAGCATATGGCTGGGACTCTGAAATACGTAGCCCAGCACTTTCGCGACTTGGGCGATACTCATCACACGCGTGTCCTGGCCATCCACCAGGACTCGGCCCGCTTTCGGTTTCAACAGGCCAATTGCATGCTTGACCAGGGTGGTCTTTCCGGCTCCATTTGGGCCCAGCACGGCAATTACATCGCCGCGCCGGATCTCCAGGTCGACGCTCTTCAGGACCTGGGTTTCTTGCTCATATCCAAAGCTGACCTGTTCAAACTGCACCAGCGGCTTCTGGTCAGCCTGGCGCCCAATGCCAGGCAGCACCTGCAAAGCCGGTGGGGCCGGCTCTTGGGCAGCACGCACCAGGATATCTGGCGCCGGCATCTTGATTTCACGGTAATC
>CAZAGA010000305.1:0-2607 GCA_964484335.1 uncultured Anaerolineaceae bacterium | reverse complement strand
CTTGGGCAGCACGCACCAGGATATCTGGCGCCGGCATCTTGATTTCACGGTAATCGACCACCCGCTTCAACCCCTCCAGGTCGCCAAGATAACGGAGCTGTCCACCCTCCATAAAAGCGATCCGGTCGGGGCGAATCTTCAGCACATCTTCGACGCGGTGCTCGACCAGTAAAACTGACATCCCCTCATCGACCATCCGGCGCACCAGAGCCAGCGCTTCCTGGGCACTAGCTGGATCCAGACTGGCCAGCGGCTCATCCAGCAGTAAAATGCGCGGCCGCATGGCCAACACCCCTGCCAGGGCAACTTTTTGTTTCTCGCCACCCGACAGGCTGAAGGTCTCACGATCGCGCAAATGAGAAATTTCCAGGTAATCCAGCGCCTGGTCAACCCGATCGAGGATCTCCTGGCGTGGCAATCCCAGGTTTTCCAGGCCAAAAGCTACTTCGCCGCGCACGCGCGTGCCCAGGATTTGCCGCTCCGGGTCTTGCAGCACGGTCCCGACCAGTTGTGAGACCCGCGCCAGGCTTAAAGCGGCCGTAGCCTGGCCGTGCAGCAAAACCTGCCCGGTGACTTCCCCTTTATAGCTGCGTGGAATCAAGCCATTGATGCAGCGAATCAAGGTTGTCTTGCCAGATCCGCTGGCGCCAGCCAGTAAGACCAGCTCGCCAATCCCTACCTGGAGTGAGATATCGATAATCGATGGTTCGGGACGATCGCGATAGCGAAAGGTCAGGTGATCCACAAGCAGCGCCGCGGAAGGTTGGTCAGACGTTGGGGAAGAAGAGATGGGCAAAGAAGGGTCCACTGGCAAATGTGTCTCGATTCTTCCACTGCCGGTCAAGCCGGCAGGTTAACCTCGATAGAGTCCCCGACCCGGGCCTGGAGCCGCTCCGCGGCGCTGCCGTTGACTACAGAAACGATCAGGTTGCCGGTGCTGCCGAACAGCGCCACCAGGCTGCCCGGTGAGCGTTCACCAAATGTTGCAACCAACCCATCAATAATAACCCCGGCCAGGGATACCGTTACGCCCGATCGGGGCTGGAAATGTTCCACCCGGATGTTGGAAGCCAGGTTACCGAAATGATCGATATGGATTATCTGTCCGCGTAAACCCTGGGCGGCGCGTTCCGGACGCGGAAGATCCAGGCGAACCGGGTCTTCGAAGTGCGTACCGAGCTGCCAGATTGGGATACCAGCCGCCAGGTGAGCGGCTGTCGGGGCGAAAATATCTCGCCCGTGGAAGACATGGCTGATCTCTGGTAGCCAGAAGTTCGGCCGGTCCAGGTGATAAAAAACCGTCTCGGCGCCCAGGCCTTCACAGCGCTCGAGCAACATGGTCAACGTTCCGTTGTCCGGGCCAACATAATATTGACTACCCAAGCGCGCCGCCATCGGGCGGCGGGAGGTACCCACCCCCGGATCAACCACCACAACATGAATCGTCCCATCCGGAAAATATTTCGCTGAGCGTAACAAGATCAAAGCCGCTTCCGGGATATCTTGGGGAGGAATCAGGTGACTGATATCGATCACCTGGGCCTGGGGGGCAATCCCGGCAATCACGCCCTTCATAACGCCAACATTGCCATCTTTGAGGCCAAAATCTGTCATCAGGGTGATGATGGTCAAAGCTATATTCTCCTCCACCGAAAATATAGCACGCGTGGCGGATGGCGTCAATAAAAAAGGCCTGTGATAGAATCGGTTAGTTTCCCAATGCAACATTATCAATAAGGATGCATCTAAATGAGTGAAGGATTATCAATTGAAGCCCTGCGAGCCAGGGACCGGGCAGAGTTCGCCCGGTTGGTTGAAGCAACCTCAGGCAGTATCTATCGCCTGGGACTTAAAATGCTTGGCAACTCGCAGGATGCCGAAGATGCGCTACAGGAAACCTATCTCAAGGCCTACCGCGCCTTACCAAATTTTGATGGTCGCTCGACCCTCTCAACCTGGTTATACCGGATTGCCACAAACGAGGCTTTGATGATCTTACGGAAGCGAAAGGCGCCCCTGGTTTCGATTGAGGAACCGTTGGAGGTCGAAGAGAATGACCAGGAACCGCTCGAAATTATTGATTGGTGCTGCCTTCCCGAAGCTGAAATGCTTTCCAGCGAGGCGCGCGCCCACCTCGACCGGGCAATCGAGCTCCTGCCGCATAGCTTGCGAATTGTCTTTCTGCTGCGCGATATCGAAGGACTCTCCACCCTGGAAACCGCCCAGGTGCTCAACCTGAGTGAAACAGCCGTCAAGACCCGCTTATCGCGCGCCCGCCTGCGTTTGCGCGAGTTGCTTACCGGTTATTACGGTGAAGTCGTCCGCCAGCGCCAGTCAGAGCAGGCCGCTGAAGGAGAAATGTAAAAATGGAACATCACGGCTGCCGCCACTTACTAAACTCTTTGTCTGCTTACATCGATCACGATCTCAGCCAGGAACTGTGCGACGAAATTGAGCGTCACCTGGCAGGATGTGAAAACTGCCGGATTGTGATCGACACCCTGCGAAGAACTGTCGAGCTGTATCACGATAACAGTACACCGGCCACCCTGGCGGATGACGTCCGCCAGCGCCTGTCTATGCGCCTGGAATTGGAAGATTATCTGA
>CAZAGA010000304.1:0-4549 GCA_964484335.1 uncultured Anaerolineaceae bacterium | reverse complement strand
CGACCAGGTAGTCGGCGGAGCGGATGAGCTGTAAATCATGCTCGACGACGATGAGGGTGTTGCCTTCCTGGCGCAGGCGGTGGAGAGCCTGGATCAGGGCGTCCACTTCGGCGGGGTGCAGGCCGCGGGTTGGCTCATCCACCAGCAAGGTGAGGGAGGTCAGGCCGCTGCCGAGCAGGCTGGCCAGGCGGACGCGCTGGACCTCACCAGCGGAAAGGGTGCCGGCGACTCGCTCCAGGTGAAGATAGCCCAGGCCGACCTGGGCCAGGAAATCCAGGCGCTCGAGGATCTTGTTTAAGCTATCTTGGACCGGTAGACGCTTGCCAGGTGGCAGGATGATGGCCTGTAAAATCTGGCGAAGCAGGGCCAGGCTCAGCCGACTGAGCTGGTCCATGGTGTGGCCCTGCAGGGTAACTGCCAGGTATTCCTTGCGCAGCCGGGCGCCGGCGCATTCGGGGCAGGGAATAGTATCGGTATAGGTTCCACCGACGTCCCAATCGCGAATAAAGCCGTAGAAGCCCGGGAAGGTGGATTGGTAGCTGTAGGTGCGCCCGGTGCGGGAATGGACGGTTACCTCCAGGAGATCGGGGCTGCCGAACAAGAAGGCTTGCTGGGCGGCGGGGGTCATTTCTCTCCAGGGTGTGCGGGCCGGGTCGAAGTTGTGGCGCTGGGCGAGAGCCTGGAGCAGGTAATAACCGCCGTTGAAAGGCTTGCCCAGGTAGCCATTCGGGAAGAAACCAGGAGAATACATTGCCCCGGCGGTGAGCGGCTTTTCGGGATTAATGATCAGCTTGGCCGGCTGAGGGGCCTGCATCGAGCCGACGCCATTACATTTCAGGCAGGCGGCGGCGTAGTTTGATGAGATGAAATGATGTGGACGAGCAAGCGGGGCAACACCGCCGCAGAATGGGCAGCGCCACGCATCGACCTGGCGGGACATCGGCGAACCGCATTCCAGGCAGGATCGCTCACCCAGGACAGCAAAGAGCACGGCCAGATGATGGGAAATCTCGGTGGCGGCGCCGACCGTAGCGCGTCGGGAATAAACCAGCCGCTCTGGGGCGATGGTCAGGGCTACGCCCAGGCCGGTGATCGAATCGACGTCGGCTTCAGGCCCTTCCTGAAGACCCTGGCGTTCATAGAGAGAGAGGGTTTCGAGAAAGCGGCGACGGGCTTCGGCCTCGAGCACATCGTGGACCAGGCTGGATTTGCCTGAGCCCGAAAGGCCGGTGACCACAGTCAGCCTGCCCTTAGGAAAAGCAGTTGCCACGTTTTTCAGGTTATGCATGCGCGCCCCACGCACGGCGATCTCGGAAGAGGCGGTATAAGACCTGATTGTTGGACTTGGGGATGGGTTGAGCGCGGCTTCAGCTTGCAAAGCCTGCCCGGTCAGCGAGCCGGCGGCGGCTGGCAGCTCGGAGGGCGGCCCAGCATAGAGTAGCCGGCCGCCGGCGGGCCCAGCGCCAGGTCCGAGATCAACGACCCAATCAGCGCAGCGGATCAGATCGGTGTTGTGCTCGACAATGACGATTGTGGCGCCCGCACGAACCAGGCGCTCAAGGACAGCCAGTAGCCCGGCGAGGTCTTGGGGGTGTAAACCGGTGGATGGCTCGTCCAAGACAAGTAACTGGTGGGGGAGCGATTTCCCACCGAGGTGGCGGGCCAGCTTGACGCGTTGGGCTTCGCCGCCGGAAAGGGTCGGTGAAGGCTGGCCGAGGGTTAAATAGCCCAGGCCGATGTCTTCGAGGGCTTGCAGGATAGCCAGGGCAGTGCGTCGTTTGGCAGCCGGCAGATTGTGATCGCTGTGGAAGAAAGTTAAGGCCTGTGAGACGGTCAGGTCGAAAAAGTCAGCGATGGAAAGGCGCTGGCCGGCATGTTCGAGATGCACAGCCAGGACTGCTTCTGAAAAGCGCTCTCCGCCACAATCGTTGCACGGCGCCCAGGTGGGCGGGAGATAGCGCATGGCGATCTCGATCGCTCCCAGGCCGTGGCAGGTCGGGCAGGCGCCTTCGGGGCGGTTGAAGGAAAAATGGGAGGGGGAAAAACCGCCGGCCAGGGCAAATAATTCGCGGATCAGGTCGGCTAACTTGGTGTAGGTGGCCGGGTTGGAGCGCGGGTTGCGGCCTATCGGGCTTTGATCAACCAGCACAGGATTTAAAGTTGGCCCCAGGATAGCCTGACAGCCGCAAGGTGCGCCGCTGGCCAGGCTGGCGACGAGTACATCCTCGACCAGGGTGCTTTTGCCCGAACCGGAGACGCCAGTGATCACGGTCAGGCGGTGGAGTGGAATGGGAACATCGATCCTTTGTAGGTTGCGCAGGTTAGCACCCTGGATGGTCAGGAACTGGGTAGGTGTGGGCCTGGCTGGGCCTGGCTGGAGGCGCTTGCGCAGGCTGAAGTATTCGCCGGTGGCAGTAGATGCCTGCCACAGCGCAGCTGGCGGGCCTTGAAAGACGAGCTCGCCGCCCTGCTGGCCGGCGCCGGGGCCGAGGTCTATAGCCTGGTCGGCACAGGCGGCTGCCAGGCGGTCGTGCTCGACGAAAACTACCGGGCCGGGCAGGTCACCGAAGGCTGGCAGCAAGCGCTGGACATCGGCAGGGTGCTGGCCAATGGTGGGCTCATCCAGGATATGGAGCATGTCTTCCAGGCGGCTGATCAGGGTGATCGCCAGGCGGACGCGTTGGGCCTCACCGCGTGAGAGGCTGGGTGTGGGGCGGTCCAGGCTGACATAGCCCAGGCCAACCCGATCCAAGGTCTCCAGGCGGCGCTCGATTTCTTCCCTCAGGCGACTTGCCAGGGTGGGCAGCTCAAAGGCAGTGAAAGCCTGACGAGCTGCAGCAACTGAAAGGGCCAACAAATCCGGAAAGCGGAAGCCCCGCAAGCGCACAGAGGCAGCCTGGGGCGAAAGCCCGCTGCCCAGGCAGGCAGGGCAACCCTGACCGGTGCAGTGCGGGCAGGGGATGTTGAAATGCAGCGGGCGCAGGTCGCCAAACCATTTACCGCAGCGGGTGCAGAGCGGGGCGCGGGCCAACAACTGGTCGGTGTTTTCTCCGACAGCGTGGATCGCTGCGCTGCCCAAGGAGGCTGCTTGCTTGACCAGGTTGCGTAGGTTGTGCGACTCTTGGGCCTGGCGGGTATTTGAAAGGACCAGCTCGAGGTCATGCAGTTGAGCAGGATCGAGGGGCTGGCCTGTCCAGGGAGACTGGTCGAGGCGGATTGATTCGGGTGGAAAAAGATTCGCCAGGTTCTGCAGGAGGGTCTGGTGACTACCAGGAGCGCGGTTGAGCAAGGGTGCACTGATCTGGAGCGATTCTGCGCGGGTCAACTCAACCAGCCGCTCGACGAGCTCATCCTCTGAATAAACGAACAGGCGAGTCCCACAGGCCGGGCAACTGCGCTCGCCAAAGTGAGCGTAGAGCAGGCGCAAGAAGGGGTGCAGGCCGGAGGCAGTCGCCAGGGTCGAGTTTGGGTTGCGGTTGAGCAGGTTTTGGCCGACTGCAACCGCCGGACCCAGGCCGCTGATCGTCTCGACATCGGCGGGTGGCAGGTGGGCAGCGGCCGAGCCGAGGGCGTAGATATCTACGAAGCGCCGGCGCGCCTCGTGGTAGAGGGTGTCGAAGACTAGCGAGGTTTTGCCAGAGCCCGAGACGCCGGTAACAACGGTCAGGCCGGGCCCGATTTCGACGGAAATATCTTTAAGGTTATGTTCGCGTGCGCTTCGAATGGCGATCGGCACCGACTGCTCCTGTTCGACCTGGCTGGCTGCAGCGGGTCAGGATTTTAATTTGCCGGCTGGCAGTGCGGGCAAAAATAGACCGTACCACCCAGGAAGCTTTCTTTTTGGATTGTGGTATTACAAACCGGGCAGGGTTGGCCAACTGTGCGGGCATCGAGCAGCTTTACATACTTCCCGGGTTGGTCAAATAGATCGTGTTCGGTGTCGCGCCCGCCGAGGGCGACAGCCTGTTCGATGGTGGCGCACAGGGCGGTATATAAGGAGGCTCGCTGCACCAGAGTAGTCTGGGCGGCCTGAAAGCGCGGGTGGAGCCTGGCCCGGAACAGGATGTCTTGGAGGATCCCATTGCCAATCCCCAATACGCCGGGCTGGCTGACCAGAAAAAACTTGAGGCTGGTCCTGGCATCTTGGGTCAGTCCTTCGAAAAGGCTGAGGAAATAGGCGCGGGTAAATTCTGGGCTGAGGGGAACAGGCTTTCGTATATAGCGGGGGAAGCTATCCAATTCAGCCTGGGTGAAAAGTAATGCCGCACCCCAGCCCTGGACAGCGACCGTCAGCCAGGAATCATCGTCAAAATGGGCTGAGAAATGATGTTTTTTCGGGAGTGATTTTTCAGAGGTGTGAAACAGAATTCGCTCCCCGCCCTCGCCAAAGACCAGGCGGCAGTCTGGTTCAAGGTTGACAATAATCAAAGAACCGTGGGCGAAGGCCGAGTTCACAATTTTACCTGGCAGGATGGCGGCATACTCTTCGGCCGGGTGGCTATAAAAGGCAAATTTGTGGGGGGTGTTGCCACGAGTGGCCGACTGGATG
>CAZAGA010000303.1:0-4553 GCA_964484335.1 uncultured Anaerolineaceae bacterium | reverse complement strand
CGGTCGTGCTAAACTGGAAGAAGTAGCGATAGTAAGAACCAGTTGGATCGCCAGTGGTGGAAACCGCCACGCATTCCCCATAGGGGTTGGCGGCAGTGAACTGAGATAGAATCCAACGATCCGCCAGTTGATCGTACAGGACGATCGGGTCGCCATCGTTGCGGGTCGAGCACGAACCGCTAAAGCCAGACCAGATCGTGTTGGAGGCAACTGGCCCATAGAGCGAATTACCGTTCTTATCCCAGATTTGAGTATGCAGGTTAACCATCTGGACGTAATGGTTGGGGCCAACGTCGCCATTGGTGTCTGGCGGGTAAACCCCGGCGATATTACCCACGCCATCGAAGTTCACCAACGGTGATGGCGCCAGCGGCTCGACCAGGTCGGGACCGTTACCGCCAAAGCTGGTCTGGAGCACGGGGTCTACTACCGGCTCACGTTCACCCGCCGGGCCAATCCGCTCTGTCTCACCAGGCACCCCCATCTCTCGGATGGTCGTGGCGGGCTCAATCGGGCCAACCTGCATCTCACGCAGCGGCGGAGAGACATCCATTAAAACTGCCTGGCCGACAACCGGCCCGGTTTGGAACAGCAATCCTTCAACTGGCCCATCGCTTCCCGCGGGCAGGGGAGTCGCATCCCCAGCACCCTGGGCGGCTGGCCCAAGCCGCTGCGGCTGAGCGGCAATCAGGTTCGGGTTCCGGCTGGCGGTAAATGCGCCAAATACCAACACTGCTAATAACAGAATTGACAACAACATCACAAGACGATTCGACTTTCGGTTGTTCATCCTTATCTCCTCTTTGGCTAGTAAACAAGTATCGATCGAACATCGAACTATTAGACGAGGTGCGCCGGACCGAAATGGCTGTTTATCTCCCTTATCGAGCTAGCAAAAAGTGCAACGATTACTGATTAAACCCCCAATCCAACAAAATTTTACCAGTATCAGGCAGGTTTGAAAAGGAAATCCGAAAAAATTAATCCCAAGCTAAGCCGTTTTTATGTAGCTTTAACAGCCTGGAGGCCTAATTTTAAGGAAAAACAACATTAAAGATAAATCTATCGTGGGCTGATTATGCTAAAATTAAACCTAGATAAGTATGGTCTGCAGCAACGGAATTTCACGGAGAGACTTTGAATCATAGAGAAAGGAGGGGCATAAACCATCACGATTCAGACTGAAACCGACGCCGCTTCGTACCAATCCATCACGCTCCGGTAGTTTTCTCCAGATTGGAAAACCTTTCTGTGAGAATTTGTTGCGTTGAAAGTCATTCGAATGATTTCTAGACCCTAGAAGAAACAAGTGAGGCAAGAAAAGATGAAAAATAAGTGTTTCCCAATCTTGATGATTCTGGCGCTTACCCTGGGTGCTTTTTTACCCACAGTGAGCAGCCAGGCTGGCGTTCTCCCTCCCACCACTCCGCCGAAGGTCATCTTCTTTGTTGCTGACGGCATGCGACAGGATCTGCTCTCCGAGTACTTCACCCGCGGCCTGCCAGAAGACCTGCGCGATGAGTTCCAGATCGGCGCGATGGCAGCGGATAACGGCCTTTTAACCCAGGCTCCGCCCAACACTGGCGCTGGCTGGTACACCCTGATGACCGGCACGTGGGCTGGCGTTCATGGCTCGACCAATAATACCTTCCACAAGAACGGCGGTTCTGGCACAGCCTTCCTGAGCAACCGCACAGCCGCTTTTGACGCCGGCGTGCTCCAGGCCGAATCCCTGGCCCAGTCAGCCGAGCGCGGCGGCAAGAAGGTCATCCAGTTCGAGTTCGCTGGCGGCCGCAATGCGACCATCGCAGGCCCGACGGTTGACTACCGCAACTTCTTCTCCGGCCGCGGTGTGGTCACCAATTACATCAGCCCGATGGATGACGCCCCCTTTATCGCCTCCTTCGGCCTGCAGTTCGACCACCCGGCTGGCTTCTCCAACCAGGCTCCCTACCCCGAAGCTGCACCAGCACCGGCTGATCCGGCCTGGGTCAACACCCCGGTTTCCTACAGCCCGGCCATGCAGATGCGCATGCGCGTCCTGGACTTCGGCACGGACAAGTATGGCCTATATGCTTACATCTATGACAGCACAGATGATGGTGTAGCCAACTACGATCGGGTCCTGTTTGCTCCCGTCCTGGATGGCGCAGCCGCCGTGGCTGACCTGATGAAGGGCGAATGGGGTGACGTCAAAGTTAAGATCGTCGGCGGCACCTATGCTGGCCTGACGGCCGGCTTCCTGGTCAAGGTTGAGGAGCTAACCCCCGACCTGAGCATGGTTCGCCTGTTCCACTCCTCCGCTGCCCGCGCAATTGCCAAGTGGGCTGGCTTCCCCGGTGAAGCCGGTTACACGGACTTCGAAGAATTCCTGGCCGCCGAATTCCCGAGCTCGACTGCGGCAGACTATGCCATCCTGGAGTCTGGGATTGTCAGCGAGGACACCTATGTCGAGCAAGGCCTGGCCTGGGATAACTTTGCCAAGCCCGTGCTTGAGTATTTGATCAACGTCTACCAGCCCGACCTGGCCATGGTCGGTTACCCAACGATTGACGAATTCCAGCACCAGTTCATGGGCCTGGTCACCCCGACCCTGCCTAACGGCGAAGCCAACCCGGCTTACGACGACGTGCTGGTGGATGGCACCAAGGACGGCTTGGTGGCAGAGCGCCAGGGCTACCTGAAGGCTGCTTACCAGGGCGCTGCCGAAACCTATGTCACCGTCCGCCGCATGATGCCGGCCGGCAATGTCAATTCGTTCGTAGCCTCCGATCATGGTTTTGGCGCTCAATTCCTGGCAATTGACGCCAGCCAGGTGTTAGTTAACCTGGGCCTGCTCTCGAAAGTGCAAACCTCAAACTGCCGCACTGCTTCAGGTGAGGCGATTGGCTCGGCCAAAGCCTGCTGGGCTGGTGGCACAGTCCAAATTTACCTCAATGTAGCCGGTCGCGATCCCGCCCCGGCGTCTGGCTCGACTATCAAGCAAATCAAAGCTGCCGATGTCGCTGCCACTGTCCAGAAAATCAAGGACGCTTTCGCTGCCCTGGTTGACCCGAACGATTGGAACAAGGACGGGGCGCCGGATGGCTGGAAGATGATCGACCGGATGTACACCAAGGCAGAATCCCGCTACATTCCGAACGGTCCAAACAGCACTACCGACATGGCCCACCCGACCCGTACAGGCGACCTGGTGGTCTTTTCCTACCCGCCCTACCAGTTCGATGCGGCCACCCCGGGCATGCTGGTCTCACTCTCGCACTTCTTTGGCCAGCATGGTTATGTCCCGGACGTCCAGCTACTGGACGCCAACGTCAACATGCGGGCGACCTTCCTGGCCGCTGGGCGCAGCATCATCCCGAGCAGCGTGGTCACCGCACGCTCGATTGATGTTGCCCCAACCATCGCCTACGTCTTGGGCGTTCCTGCTCCGCAGCACTCCCAGGGTCGCGTCTTAACCGAGATTTTGCTCGACGGCGCTTCCCTGAAGCAGGTCAACCTGCTGCATTACACTGACTACCACGGCCAGCTCAGCCCAACCACCATCACGGTGGATGGCTTGAGCGTGGATGTCGGCGGCGCAGCTTACCTGGCTACCCTGTTTGATGAAAACGCTGCCCAACTACCTGGCGACAGCTTGCTCCTCTCGGACGGCGACAATGTCGGCGCTTCCCCGCCCAACTCGGGCCTACTCGAAGATATGCCGACGATCAACGTCATGAACGCCTGGGGCGTCGATGCTTCGACCTTCGGCAACCATGAGTTTGACTATGGTCTCGCCCGCCTGGCCAACCAGCAGGCGATCGCTAATAACTCCTGGCTGGTCACCAACATCGTTGACGAAGTCACCGGACAGTTGGTCCCGTGGGCCAAGCCCAGCGAAGTCTTCCTGGTCAACGGCATCAAGGTTGGTGTGATCGGCGCAGCTCTGGAAGTCACTCCTGAACTGGTCAACCCGGTCAACCTGGCAGGTTTGAAGTTCCTGCCCGCTGCTCCAGCAGTCATTGCTGAATCCCAGCGCCTCGAAGCTATGGGCGTCAAGGTCCAGGTTCTGCTGGTCCATGAGGGTATCGCAAAGGGCCAAAATACAATCGACAGCGTAGCGGGTGTGCCCTGGGAAGGCCCGATCATCACCCTAGCCCAGGATCTCCAGGACACCACCATCGACCTGATCGCTGGCGGCCACACCCACTGGGTTGCCAACACAATGGTGGGCAAGATCGCGGTAGTTGAGAACCAGAACGCTGGCAAGGATATCAGTATCAGCCAGTTGTTGGTTGCCAATGGCGACGTGGTCTGGGCTGGCACTGCCACTCGTGTGACCAAGACGCTCGGTGTGACGCCGCGCGCCGATGTCAAGGCGATTGTCGACCAGGCCAATGCCGATATTGCCCCGCTGGCCAATGTGGTTATCGGCACCCAGCAGTTCGACATCCTGCGCGACCCAACCCGCTTGAACGAGTCGGCAATGGGCAATATGGCGGCTGACGCACTGCGCTGGTTCTACACCACGATCAATCCTCGCGGAGTGGATGGCGCAATCACCAACTCGG
>CAZAGA010000302.1:0-4571 GCA_964484335.1 uncultured Anaerolineaceae bacterium | reverse complement strand
TCGGCGCGTTCTGCGCCCAGAGCAGCGCCTGGCTCAGCTCAGAGCCCTCCAACAGTGCGACCAATTGCGCCCGTTGATTAGAGACCTGGTCGAGGTGAATCGCCAACTCTTTTTGCTGAACCAGGAGCAAGTTGGCCTTTTCCAAGTCGCTTTCTAACTGGTTAGGGGTGCGCTTACGCTCTGCACCGCCAAGCTCGCCAGAGTTACGGCTGAGATCTGCCAGGGCATTGCTGGTCTGAGACCATAATATCCGATAGTTGCGCGCCGACCCCAGATCAGAATACTGCTCTGAAACCAGCTTAATTCCTGCCGACAGGTTGGCCAGGCTATACTCTAAAGCAGCCTGCCCCTGGCTGGCCTGGCGGAGCGTGGACAACAATTCCTGCCCAGCTTGAATTTGTTGATCCGCGGCCGGTTCGGCGCTGACCAGCTTATCCAGCTCCGGGCGAGAAGCCAGCGCCTGCAAGCGCTGCAAATCAGCCTGGATGCGGCCAAGCTGGGAGCGCAATTCAGATGTATCGACAGGTGCAGGTAGCAAACCCAAAGCTTGCTGCACCTGGTCGCTTCCGTGAAGCAGGCGGCTCAGCTTGCCATCCAGGCTGGCCAGGTGGGCCTCCCATTCCTGGAGTCCTTGCTCTAGCTGGTCCTGGATCGGCTGGGTATCGCCCACCAGCTGGTGAACCGTGATCACCGTCGCTTTATCGACCTGATCCAAAACAGATTGCGCATCGCCTGCCAGCAGATAGCCTGGAATTTGCTCCAGACGGCCCTGGCTCTGCCGGGAGAGTTCTACCAGGCTATCAAACGCCACGCCATGCGCCCGGCGATGTTGGAGAATCTGCAAACGGTCATCCAGGCTGGCTTGCCGGTCAACGGATTGGCGAGCCCCCTGCGCGGTCTGCCAGCCAATATCAGCCAGGGCAGCCGCCTGCCGGCGCGCCTCGTCCAGCGCCGAGCGCTGCTGCTCTAGGCCTTGCTTCAGAATGCCCAATTCCTGCTGCACCTGACTTAATTTCAGCGGCGAGATTCCCGGGCTGATTCGCTTCCAAAGTCCTGCACTGGCTGTCTTATGGGGCAGTCGTTGTTGGATGTTTACATACGCGCCGCGCAAGGTATACAGATCCTGTCCGAGTTGATTAACGGTCGCCTGGAGCGCTTGGGCAGGAGTATGGTAAGGCTCCGGGTCATCTGGGTTGAACTCCTGGATAGATCCCAAGAATAGGCGATATTCCGTCTCAAAACCGCGTAAAACCGTGCTGGTAGAACGAACTTCGCGCTGCGTTCTTTCATTTCCCCAGCGCAGCAAGAGATAGAACACCGCCGCCAGGGCCAGGACCCCCAAGGAAATCCCGAACATAAGTTCCATACTTTAATTATAGTATAAATTAGACGGCTTGCGAGCCGGAAATTTTTCGATAACAAGACAGGCGGCAAGTAATCACCGGCCGCCTGTCTTGTTATTGAAAAAACCCGTTTTACTTCAGAGCTTCCTCGATCAATTTTTGAATTCGCTGCACCATCGCAGCCGGATC
The DNA here is from genome assembly GCA_964484335.1 of uncultured Anaerolineaceae bacterium. Classification (GTDB taxonomy): domain Bacteria; phylum Chloroflexota; class Anaerolineae; order Anaerolineales; family UBA4823; genus CAZAGA01. The sequence continues at coordinate 3,039 of CAZAGA010000302.1, read as the reverse complement.
AGGATGCAGCCCTTCGATCAGCAGCGCATCTTCATAGATTTGTTCAATCACCATCTTGGCCAGAGGGCTATCCCCTGGTAAAGCTTCCAAACCAACCACAATTGGGTGACGCGGGTTGATTTCCATCACTTTCTTCGGCACGTCGAACTCGTGATTCAAGAGCCGGTAGGCGCGCTGCATTTCTGCAGCTAAAGCACCGCTCGGATTAACCAGGCGCGCTGGCGCTTCGCTGAGCTTGTTGGTGGAACGCACATCGGCAACCCGCTCGCCTAGCTCAGCCTTGAAACGTTCCACCAGAGCCGCCGTGTCGCCAACAGACTTATCCGCCAGTTCTTCTTCTGTTTTTTCTCCAGCTTTCTCAGGCAGTTGCAAATTCGGCGAGGCGACATTTTCAAGGTTGAAATCTTTGTACTTCACCAGGCGCATGATCATAAACGCATCGACCGGGTCGGTCAGCAACAACGCTTCATAGCCGCGGATGACATCCAGGTGCGGACTATAAATCACTGAGCGATCATCATCGCCCATAATGTAATAGATGCTCTTCTGATCGGGGGCCATCCGGCTGACGTAATCTTCCAACGAAGACCAGGCCTCGGGCTGGGTCGAGGTATGGAAACGCAGTAAAGGATAAAGCGCTTCGGGATCGCGCTCGTCCATCGCCACGCCCTGTTTGAGAAAGCGGCCAAACTCTCGCCAGAAGGTAGTGTATTTTTCCGGATCTTCTTCAGCCAATTTCTTCAAGGTATCCAGCAGCTTGCTGGTCACCAACTTCTTCAAGTTGGTCATCACCCGGTTCGACTGGATAGTTTCGCGTGACACATTGAGCGGTAAATCTTCCGAGTCTACCACTCCCTGGACAAATCCAAGATACTCCGGCAGCAAATCCTTGTTGTATTCCTGGATCAGCACCTTGCGGGCATACAGTTTCAAACCCGGCTCGCGGCGCAGCACAAACAGACCGCGTTCAGCGCTGGAAGGCACAAACAACACCGCGTGCATCTGCACCGGCGCATCCACGGACATATGGACGTGCAGCAGGGGTGGTTCTGGATCCAGGGTGAGCTGCTGGTAGAACGAATGGTAAGTTTCTTGTTCCACTTCGCGCGGCGATTGGCGCCAGATCGCGCTGCGCTGGTTGACTGGCTCGGTCTCGTCATTCAGGTAGATCGGATAAGGAATGAAATCCGAATGTTTGCGGATGATTTCACGCAGCCGGTAAGGCTTGGTGAATTCGCTGCCGTCTTCCTTCAACTTGACAATTACTGTAGTTCCCCGCTCGGCCTTTTCTGCTGGCTCCAATGAAAAGGTATCCGCTCCGGTAGAAAACCACCCCGCAGCAGTGGCCTCCGGCTGATAGGAGCGTGAAATCACTCGGATCCACTCTGCGACCATGAAGGCCGAATAAAAGCCCACCCCGAATTGGCCAATCAAATCGGATAACTTCCGCTGGTGATCTCCAGCCGGCTGGTCGCTGGCAGCCTGCGCGGCGGCAATGAAATCACGCGCCCCTGAACGAGCAATCGTCCCCAGGTTCTCCACCAACTCGTTTTCAGTCATCCCAATACCGCTGTCACTGACCGTCAGGGTATTTTCTTTCTCATCCAGCTCGATTCGGATGGAAAGCTCAGCTCCTGGATCAAGCACTTCGCGATTGCGCAGCAGCTCGAAATCGACGCGCGTCAGGGCATCTGAGGCGTTTGAGATCAGCTCGCGCAGGAAGATTTCGCGTTCTGAATAGAGTGAATGAATCAAAATATCCAACAATTGGCGCGTTTCAGCTTTGAATGGGATCGGTCCAGTCGCGTGTTCCATTGATTAATATCTCTCCTTCAAAAAAATTATCAATCCATTTATACCCCAGGCGTATAAGAAAAATGTTAGAACGCCTCAAACATCCCACGGCGCGACGCCTGGCGAATTTCCCCCGGCCAGCGCGACGCGCAGCGGTTGGCAAAAATCAGGCAGCAGATCGGCAACCGCCGCCAATAATCCATAACAGCCAGCCAACATCATATCCCCAAAGGGAGCGGCAAAATAAGGATACAACCGAGAACCTTGCATTATCCGGCGGCGCGGGCCGGTGACAACCACCCCGTTGCGCTCCGAGTCAAACAGCGCCAGCGGGCGGGTGTCATACACTAGCGCGCCGTGCCCATGGTCGCCAAAAACGTCGTTATGTTGGAGACTGCCATCAGCCAGGGCCTTCAGTAAGCTCTCCAACCGCGAACGGTTCAAAAAGCCGGTGTGGTGTTCAAAAACCCCTTCGATTCCACTTGGTCCCAAGCGAAAAGCCAGGCTGTGAAAGTTTCCAATATTAGCAATAATGACCTGCGTACGCTCGGCTACGCGCAGATCAAAAGTCGCTCCCAAAACCGCAGCCGGAGCGGTGTCCATCACCACCAGCGCGGCGGTCTCGAACAGCGGGTCAGCCGAGCGGCGGGCGGTTTCTACCACGGAGCACAAGCGGGTCATAATCGGCGGCGCCTGGTCAGCCAGGTAAGCGAATGCGCTTAGGCGATTTACCTGCCGGAGGCGCTCATCCAGGTAATCAAAACGAAACTGGCGATCAGAAATTTCTGGCGGTGCATCGCCATGATCAAAAACCGCGACTGCGACCACATCCAGGTCGTCGATTTGCACGCCAAAAGCCTGCCAAGACTGGCGAATGGCCTGCAGGTCAAAATCCGCCAGTGTTATCCGGCATGTAGAGTCGGGCAATTGTTCAGCTTCGTCTTCGCTGACCAGCGTAACCCCTAGTTCGCGCACCGCATCCAAATCGTCGTTGAACGTCCTGGCCGCGGCCGGGGTTGCAAACAACGGCAAGCCCGCCTGCAAGTGTGCCTCGGCGGCCCAGGCGCCGGGCCCGCCGCCCATCATCACCCCATTCAGGCAAAGCGTATCCCCACGCCGGGTAGCCGCCTGGATCTTCTGGCGCACAATCATGGTCGGCGAAGGTGCAACCAGCTTCAAACTGTTTTCGATTTCCAGGCGGGAATCGTATAAAAGGATATCCTGGGTACCCGTTCCGATGTCAAC
>CAZAGA010000301.1:0-4573 GCA_964484335.1 uncultured Anaerolineaceae bacterium | reverse complement strand
TCCGTCGCCAGGTAGACCAGCGGGGCGAGGATGCCACAGGAGAGTAACCATTTCGTTTCCAAGGTGTTTTCCTTATTGACAGACCTGCAATGATTTTGCTATGATATGATTATATGAGCAAAATTAATTCGCGTCCAGTATTGCTCTGCTTACCCCTTCTCCTGCTGCTCCTCTCCAGCCTGGTCGGGCCGTCTCCTGTTCAAAGCGCCGCCACGCGCACCCCCACCCGCCGCCCGACCGCCACGCTCACTCCGATCGCTACCCGCACCCCACTGACCGCCAGTTTGCGCAAGCAGCTCTATTATACCGGGCTGGGTGGCGGGACCGAGGGAGATTGCTATCCCGAGCTGGTGAGCAGCCTGAAAAAGCTTCCTGGTCTTTTCTACACCAGTTGGCTGGAGGTGCGCAGTCGCTACCCGAAGAACCCCGATGCATTGATCCACCTGTGCGTCTTCGGCGTGCCCTTTGAAGACGGCTTCAGCCTGGCACTCTACCGCCCGGATGGCAGCCTGGCCTCGCGGGCGGATCATGTGCTATCTAACGAAACCACCTACACTGCCGAGCGCAAGCTGGTGCAGTCCGGCCAGACCGGGCTATCCCTGGCAGCCTCCGGTTCCTTTGCCGGCCAGACCCCTTACCTGGTGATCGGGCTGTGGTTACCGGCTGGCCTGCCGGCTGGAGATTGGACGGCTCACCTGTCGGGCTCGGGGATTGACTTCCAGGATACCTTCCGGGTCCCGCCAAGCCCCCACCAGCCGTTGCTTTCGCTCGATCGCCCGCTGGCGGGCTATTTCTTACCGCAAGCCGACCCGCTCTCTGCTCCGCAGTGGCCTTATGGGGCGGGATACATCTTCGACTGCCCGACCCGCCAAACCGGCGATTTGCTGCGCCTGTATGGCGCCAGCGCTGGTGCAAATGCTCCGGTGATCTGGGGCCTGTACACCGACCTGGGCGATGGCGGGTTCACCCTGGTGGATGAGGGCCGGGCGATTGCAGATGCCAAAGGCGAGTGGCGCGTCGAGCGGCGGATCAAGGAAACGGAGCGACCCGGCGTGTATTTCTGGATCCAGGTTACTAATCCCGAAGGGGATGAAATCAGTACGGCAGGCCCGGGTGTCTGCTACAGCCTGGCAACCTGGAAACCCTGCCCGGCCGGGCATCCATCCAGCCTGTGGACCGGCGACACGGTCAGGATCAACCTGCTGCCGGCCAGCTTGACCCGCCTGCGCCTGAAGCCCAACCGCGACACCCAGCCGCTGGCCCGGGTGCAGGTGGGCGACCGCCTGACGATCACCGGCGGGCCGGCCTGCCAGGGCAAATGGGTCTGGTGGCAGGTGCGTACCGCCGCCGGCGAACAGGGTTGGTTCCCGGAGCGCGAAATTAAAGATCTCTGGTTGGTGAAAGTCAACCCTTGATCCCTCTTTGTGCCTTTCCGTTTACCTGGATAATCCAGAATCGAGCCAGTTATGAACGCCAATCGCAATGCCCGCTCCCTGTTGTTGCTCGTTGCTCTACTGAGCCTGTTGGCTCTCTTCGCCGTGGCCCGCCCGCTTTCTGGCGTTGCTGCGCCAGACGCCCAAAGAACTGTCACCCGTACCCCGACGCGCACGCCTACCCGCCGCCCGACTGCCACGCGCACCCCGCTGACTACTAAGCTGAAGACCCAGCTCTACTTCGGCGGCATGGGTGGCCATGGCGATGAGATGTTTTGCACCGAGGCGATGCTAAACCAGGCTGGCGGTTGGGGGATCGTGGCCCTGGGCCGAATTGATGATGATCCTATGACACGGTTTCCCAAGCCACTTGAATATGTTCCCTTGTGCGTCTTCGGCTTGCCGTTCGACCAGGGTATCACGATCGAGCTCTACCGGCCGGATGGCGGCTGGGCCGGGGTGGCCGAGTATTACCTGGCGGACGAAAATTATGAGATCGGTGGTTGGGACCTGCAACCGGTCGACCCGGATCGCAATGAAAGGAAGGCGATGGCGGTCTATATCAACAATGCGCCGGTGATCCAGTTCTTGCTGTGGGTCCCCGATGGACTGCCACAGGGGGAATGGTACGCCAGTCTGCGGGCTGGCGCGCAAAACTTCGCCGGGCCGTTCCGCCTGCCAGCCTGGCAGGTTGCGCCGATAGTCTCCGTCAATCGCCCGCCGCTCTTCCGCTTTCCCGATGCCTTTCCGCTCGGCCGGGTGGATAGCGATTTTATGCGGGGCGGTGCTTATAAAGGTGTCCTGACCACGGGGGATAAAGTGATGCTCTATGGAGCGGGTTTCCCGCCTGGTTCGGTTACCTACATCGGCGCTTACCAGACCGCCCCAGACAGCTACTCCTACCTGGTCAACCAGCTCCAGGCACGCGCCAATCGGCGCGGCGAGTGGAGTGCGATTTATACGCTGGGCAAAAACGACTCGCCTGGGGGGTACGAGTTGGTCACGGTGCTCGATCCAACGACAGATTCAGGTAATTTTGCTGGTCCGAGTGTTTACTATACCATTGAAGAATGGCGACCGTGTCCGAATACCTATTCTTCCCGCTTGAAGGCAGGTACCCAGGCTCAGGTGCTCGAGGGCCAGAAATCCAACCGCCTGCGCTCCGGGCCGACCCGCAGCGTCGATAACGTGATCGGCTTGATCTCGGCCGGGCAGACCTTTGATATCCTGGATGGGCCGCGCTGCGCCGATGGCTGGGTCTGGTGGTATGTGCACACTCGCGATGGCCAGAAGGGCTGGACTTCGGAAGGCGATGGTAACCAGCGCTGGCTTGAACCAGCGCCTTAGTTCATTTATTCATTGGAGACGGTATGCAAAAGAATCGCTTTTTACTGGTATTCATCAGCCTGTTCCTGCTGCTCCCGCTGTTGCTCGGGCTGGGCGGTGGGCTTACCCCCGGGCGGGCAGCCGCCAACCTGCTTGCTCCAGCCACCCTGACCCCCACTCGCACCGCGACCCCAACGGCCACACTCTCCGCGCTGGTCCTTAACTTGAAGCGCCAGTTGACTTTTTCGATCGGCGGCGGCGCAACGCCCTTCTGTCCCCAGCCGGATCGCCTGCCGTCGGTCAGCTACCAGCGCGCCCGCTGGGATCACCGCCAGGATTTGCTCTGCCTGTACGACTTTCGCGCCGGCGAAACAGTGACCATCAAGATCTTCGATCCGGCCAACAACCTGGCCGCTTCGATCCCCTATACCATTCGAGACGCCCCCTATTGGGGATTTGATGTCACCGTGAACCTGGTTTCGCTGCCGGTGCTGCCTTACCAGGCTCCGGCCGGGCGCTGGACGATCCGCGTCGAAGGCCCCTCCGGTACGGTACAGGGCCGTTTCAGCCACCCGCCGGATGGGAAGGACTACACCCTGACCCGCTCGACGCGCCCGGGTAGCAACTGGATCGACGCCCAACGCATGCGAGACCTGCAGACCGGAGATACCCTGCTAGTGGATGGAACGGGCTACGGGCGTAACCGCCAGCTCCCGGTGGCGATTTACCGCCAGGGCGAGCCGTTGAACCTGGTGACCGCCCAGCTTGTCCGCAGCGACGCCAACGGGCGCTTCAGCGCCGGCTTTTTAATCGACCAGGCCTTGCCACCCGGGGCGTATTATGTGGTGGTCGACCAGGCACCCGACCAGGAGACGCTTGGCCTGCCGAGCGTCAAATATGGCTTCCGGGTGGTGCGCTTGAAGACCGTCTGCCCAGGCGCTCCGCCCACCCAGCTTGAAACCGGGCGCGTGGCGATGGTCAATGCCGGGCCGCCCAACAACGTGCGCGAGAAAGCGGGACTCAACGCGCGTAAACTTGGCAACCTACAGGCCAATGAGACGCTCGAGATCTTGGCCGGGCCAAAGTGCGCCGATGGAATGGTCTGGTGGAAGGTCTACTCGCTCAACACCGGCCTGGATGGCTGGACGGCGGAGGGCCGCTTTGGTGATCCCTGGTTGAGCTGGTTCGGCTTTTCGGTCGACTCTCTGGGTGGGTAGAAAGGAACTGCGATGAACAGCTCGCAAACGGGGGGGCGTTTCCGCACCTGGCTGGTCCTGCTGCTGGTGTTCGGTAGCCTGTGCCTGCCAGGTTTGTTCCCCTTCCGCAGTGCAGCCTCCGCCGGTCTGGCAGCCCAGCTCGATCCTGCGACTGCCACCGCGACCCTCACGCCGACCATCACCCCAACTCCCACACCGACCGCCACCCTGTCGGCCCTGGTGACCGATCTGAAGCGCCAGTTGGTCTTTGGGGTTGGCGGTGGGAATTTGCCGCCCTGCCAGGTGGCTGCCCAGAATATCACGCGTTGGCCAGCGGTTGCCTATGAACGGGCGAATTTTGCCCATTCCGATGATAAGGTCTGCCTGTTTGGATTTAAAAAGGGCGATAGCCTGATCGTCAGGCTCCTTGACCCTTCGAACCGCCTGGCTGCATCGATCCCGATGTTTATTTCTGAAGATAATTTCGCGGAAAATAATTTTTCGATCCACACGCTTTCGCTGCCATCGTTAGCTTTCTATGCGCCAGTTGGGCCGTGGCGGTTGGAAGTATCTGGGCCGAGTGGAAAAACCTTGGCAACTTATTGGAATCCACTCTCC
>CAZAGA010000300.1:0-4592 GCA_964484335.1 uncultured Anaerolineaceae bacterium | reverse complement strand
CCCTGCGTTTCGCCAAGGGGATTTTGTCTTGATCAGCAAAATCCCCTTTTGGTTCGACCGGCTCAGCGTGGGGGATGTCGTAGTTTTCAACCATCCGGTTTATGGTCAATTGATCAAGCAGATTGAGTGTCTTTTGGACGGTGGCCGGGCGGTGTTTGTAATTGGCTTGGATGAATTCAGCGTCGATAGCCGCCAATTTGGTCCAGTAGCACGGGAGGACTTGCTAGGAAAGGTGATCTGGCATATTCGCCAGGCTGAATAATGAATCCGCGGCCGCCGATTCCTCCGTTTTTAGTTTTGACCTTTGGCATCCTGGCTGCCTCGACTGCTTCAATTTTTATTCGTAATGCTCAAGCCGATGCGCCTTCCCTGGTGATTGCCGCATATCGCCTGAGCTTGGCTAGCCTGTTTTTGGCTCCCGTTGCTCTGACCCGCCAGCGCAAGGAGTTGGCGGGGCTGACCAGGTCTGAGATTGGTTTTGGGCTTCTCTCCGGCATTTTCCTGGCTATCCATTTCGCTACCTGGATCTCATCCCTGGCTTACACCACTGTTGCCAGCTCAGTTGTTTTGGTGACAACCATGCCTTTGTGGGTTGCTTTGCTTTCGCCGATGATCCTCAAGGAGCCGCTTAGCCGGTCCATGTTGGCTGGCATGCTCCTGGCTCTTGTAGGTGGGGTTGTAATTGGATTGAGTGATGTGTGCACCTGGCAGGGAACACTGGTTTGCCAACCGCTTTCAACTTTTCTGCAGCATGGCGCTTTCCGAGGCGACCTGTTGGCGCTGTTGGGCGCCTGGGCAGCAGCTGGATATATTCTGATAGGTCGCCGTTTGCGCAGCCGGATGTCGCTCATTGGGTATATCTTCATCGTGTATGGGATGGCTGCTGTGGTGCTGGTTATGGTGATGCTGGTCGCCGGGTATCACCCGTTCGCCTATCCACCTTCCGCCTTTGGATGGTTTTTACTCCTGGCTTTGGTCCCGCAGTTGCTCGGGCATTCATCGTTCAACTATGCCCTTCGATACCTGTCCGCTGCTTATGTCTCGATCAGCTTGCTGGGTGAGCCGATCGGCTCGACGATCCTGGCCTACATTTTCCTGAATGAGCGCCCCGGCGCAGTCGAATTATTTGGTGCTATACTTATCCTGACTGGGATTTTTATAACTTCTCGCAATCGAGCTTGACCCACGGACTATGGCCGAAAAAGCTACTCCACCCTCAAAATCCACCCGAACGCCATCCGCTGCAGCCAAAAATCAGCCGGAGCAGGATGGGTCCGAGACGGGAGGTGCACAGTTAGGACTGCGACTGCTGGCGCGGTTTAGGCGCTTTTTCTGGGATATTGGGGGTGTGGCTTTTCTGGCTCTTGCTTTCATGAGCCTGGTAGCCTTGCTCTTTCCAAAACTTTCCGGTGGTGCCTTGAAGTGGTGGGTAGGCGCATTACAAACCTGGTTTGGCTGGGGCTGGACCTGGGTTTTATCAGCACTTTCGGTGATTGGCTTGTGGATGCTGTTCCATCAAGAAGCTGGCCGGTTGCCTCGGGTGCACTGGGCTAAAGTCCTGGCGCTCGAATTGGCTGCCCTGAGCTCAATTGCCTTGCTCTCCCTGTTTAACGGTGCGTCGATTGAACGAGCCGAAGCCGGCCTGGATGGCGGCCGGGTGGGATGGGGTATCGTAGAGTTGACCCGGATCATGCTCTCCGCAGTGGGTCTGGGCAGCCTGTTGTGGGTAGGCCTGTTACTCCTGGCTATTTTCTTAATTATGCTGGTGGCTGGATTGGGACTGGGTGAGGCACTTAATCAGCGTATAAGTCGCTGGCTGGGCCCACCCTCGCCGGAAACAGGTCTCTCGATATCAGCACCGGTGGTCAGTACTGCCCCGGCAGCGACCGATAAGACCCAACCCGTTCTGGTGGGCGGTTCTGGAGCAGTGAAAAAGAAAGTCAGCTTACCGCCCGAGTTTCGTAAAAACTTCCGCCTCGAGCCAGAAGAAGAAGAACCAGTTGCGCCGCGCGCCCGCGACGAACGCTTGCCGCCGGTGGATTTGTTGTCGCCCGAGCAAAATGCCCGCCAGGATGAGCGCAATATCAACCTAACGGCCGGCCTCATCGAAAAGACCTTATCCGAATTTGGCATCCCAGCCAAGGTGGTTGGATTCCGCGTGGGGCCGACAGTGACCCAATTTGCTGTCGAACCTGGTTTTGTCGAGAAGGACAAGAATGGGCTGGAAGGTGATCCCAATCGCCAAAAGGTTCGTGTGGCTCAAATTGCTGCCTTGCAGCGCGATCTGGCTCTGGCTCTCTCAGCCGAGCGACTGCGAATTGAAGCCCCCGTCCCAGGGCGTCCTTATGTTGGGATCGAAGTTCCCAATGTCCGCTCGTCCACTGTTCGTTTGCGACCCATCCTGGAAAGTGAAACCTTCTATAAAGTTAACTCGCCGCTGGCCATTGCTTTAGGGCGGGATGTGTCTGGACAGCCAGTTGTGGCTGACCTGGCGCGCATGCCACACCTGCTGGTGGCGGGAACGACTGGTTCGGGAAAATCGGTCTGTATCGCTGCCCTGACTGCCTGCCTGGTGATGAATAATGCCCCTGATGATCTGCGCCTGGTGATGATTGACCCGAAAATGGTTGAGCTGGTTCGCTTCAATGGATTACCGCATTTACTTGGTAAAGTTGAAACAGAGCTTGAACGCATCCTGGTCGTCCTACGTTGGAGCGTGGCAGAGATGGACCGGCGTTATAAGCTGCTCGAGGCCGCCCATGCTCGCAATATCGATTCGTACAACCGGAAGACCAGTAAGAAAAGCGATCTGGAATACCTGCCCAGGTTGGTTGTAATGATCGATGAGTTGGCGGATCTAATGATGTCGGCTCCTGACCAGACCGAACACAGCCTGGTCCGCTTAGCCCAGATGGCGCGCGCGGTGGGTATTCATCTGGTTGTCGCCACCCAACGCCCAAGCACCGATGTGGTTACTGGCCTGATCAAAGCGAATTTCCCGGCGCGTATTTCGTTTGCAGTCACCTCTTCGGTGGATTCGCGCGTCATCCTGGATACGGTTGGAGCTGAGTCGCTGCTTGGGCGTGGTGATATGCTCTTCACCCCTCCTGAAGCCAGTGCTCCGATCCGCTCGCAGGGCGCCTTGGTAACAGACCAAGAAATTGATAAGGTCATTGCTTTCTGGCAAAAAGCGCAATTGTCAACTCCTCAATCCCAACCCTCTCCCTGGGATCTTATGATGGAGGAAGAGCAGGTCCTGGCAGACAAGGATGATTTGATCAACAAGGCGATTGCCTTGGTCCGCGAGTCGCGCCATGCCAGCGCTTCATTGCTCCAGCGACGGCTGCGAATTGGTTACCCGCGCGCTGCGCGCCTGATGGATGAGTTAGAAGAACTTGGAATAATTGGTCCCTCACAAGGAGGCGGCCGCGAGCGTGAAGTCTTGATCGACAGGGATGAAGCGTCAGAATAAATCTACTTTAACTTGACAGTCTTTCTGGCATGCGATAGCATACAAGCCTTGTCATGATCATGGAATGAAAGGTAGTTTTTCAATTGGCTGATTCTAAAGTAGAAAGAAATAAACTAACCCTGACTGACGCGTTCAGGGAGCGTTTTAAGGGATTATTAGATCCTCTTGGGGGTTTCTTCAATCGCTTGGGCCTGATGCCCAATACCATGACCATCTTGGGACTGGCTGGGAATGCCGTTGGAGCTCTCTTGCTTACCCGAGGTCAATTTCTTGCGGGCGGAATTCTTATTTTGTTGATGGGCCCGGTTGATGCGTTGGATGGCACCATGGCCCGCCTGCGAGGTATGGCTGGCAAGTACGGTGCTTTCGTAGATTCGGTTACCGATCGCTATTCGGAGCTGGTCATTTTTGCTGGATTACTCTATTACTATATGCAGCAAGGTGATTCATTGGCGATTATGTTGGTCTACGCTGCTGCGGCAGGTTCAGTCCTGGTATCCTATGTCCGCTCTCGAGGCCAATCGCTTGGATGGGACACTAAAGTCGGTTTACTCTCTCGGATGGAGCGCTACCTGGTCCTGGCCCCTTCCCTGCTTTTGTGGTATTTTTCTCCTTTATTTCCATTAATTGGCCTGGCAATTATTGCCGTTTTTGCAAATATCACCGCTTTCCAGCGTATCTTAGATGTACGCCGGCAGGCGAGAATTGACCGGCGCTCCTAATCCCATCAAAGAATAAAAACCATGCCGAACAGTATTAATCTCCCCATACCCTTCATCGGGACAATTCCGATCTATTTTTATGCTTTGATAATCGTCAGCGGTGTGATCCTGGCAGCTTGGTTGGCCAGTTGGGAAGCCCGGCGGCGCGGTTTGAATCCTGAGATTATCTGGGACGTACTGGTTTGGGTCCTGATCGCTGGGATTATCGGCGCTCGCTTATGGCATGTTTTCACCCCACCGCCGTCGATGCAGGCGCAAGGGATCACCACTCAGTTTTACCTCACCCATCCGCTAGACCTGATAAATATCCGTAATGGGGGACTGGGCATTCCAGGCGCTGTAATTGGCGGCGTCCTGGCCTTATATTGGTACGCGCGCAAAAAGAAGGTTAGTTTTGC
>CAZAGA010000299.1:1299-4594 GCA_964484335.1 uncultured Anaerolineaceae bacterium | reverse complement strand
CAGCGATTTCCAAAAGTCGATGATTGAAAAGCTCCGGGAGTATTTCGCGGGTCAGGATTGTGTGGCGGCAGTTAATTTATTCGGCTCCGCCGCCGGAGAACGCTCTGCGGAGCGTAGCGACATTGACGTTGGAGTGCTTTTCCACAGCGACAGCATCCCCGGCCTCGATCAGCGACTTCAACAGCAGGAAGAGTTATCCGAACGCCTGCAACGCCCGGTAGATTTGGTGGTGCTGAACCAGGCTTCACCGATCTTAGGCTACCAGGTGCTTAAGTATTGGGAACGGCTGTTGACGCAAGATTCACGGGCAGTCAACGCATTTTTCGTACGGACTCTGAATGAATACTTCGATCTCAAACAAAATCGGCGGGTTATCGAACAGGCTTTACACAAAACCAGGATCTTATGATCGATAAAGATATTGTTTATGCCAAAGCGGGAAACATCGGCAACTGTCTGCAGCGTATTCGTGAGGTCACTCACCTGGAGGCAGACCGCCTGGCGGACATTAACGTTCAGGATATTTTTGTCCTGAACCTGCAGCGCGCAGTTCAATCAGCCATCGACCTGGCGGCGCACCTGGTAGCCACAGAAGGCCTGGGACTGCCAACCTCCATTTATTACAAGCTTTAACGACTTCGTAGACCACCCCCAGCCCAGGAGGCGCGCATGGATTTCACATTAACTGAAGAACATCGCCTGGCTCAACAAATGGTGCGCGAGTTCGCCGAGCGCGAGATCGCCCCGATCATCCAGGATTGCGACCGTCAGCAGCGCATGGCCGATTTCGTCCTGCCACGCCTGGGCGAGCTGGGCATCCTGGGCATCTGCCTGCCAATCCGCTATGGCGGGCAGGGGCTGGATTACCTGGCGCTCGGGCTGGCCTGCGAGGAATTGGAAGCGGTCGATACCAGCCTGCGGGTGGTGCTGTCGGTGCACGTCGGGCTGAACAGCCTGGGGCTGCTGCAGTGGGGTACGGAGGAGCAGAAACAGCGCTTGTTGAAGCCACAGGCGGAGGGCAAGAAAATCGCCTGCTTTGGGCTGACCGAATCGGGGGCCGGCTCAGACGTGGCCGCCATCCAGAGCACCGCCCGGCGGGTGGGCGACGGCTACCTGCTCAACGGCGAGAAGATGTGGATCAGCCTGGCCACACGCGCCGATCACTGCCTGTGGGTGGCGCGCACCGATCCCCAGGCCGCCGATCCGCACGACGGTCTGAGCGCCTTCCTGGTCGAGCTCGACCGGCCGGGTGTCAGCCGCGGCGACCTGCACCACAAGTTGGGCGTGCGGGCCGGCTCAACCGGCTGGATCGCCTGCCAGGACGTGCTCATCCCGGAGGCTAACCGGATCGGCCTGGAGGGTGAAGGTTTTAAGATCGCCATGTCGTGCCTGGATAACGGGCGTTATACCGTGGCTGCCGGGGCAACCGGCCTGATCCGGGCCTGCCTGGAAGCGAGCGTGAAGTATGCTCACGAGCGTAAGGCCTTTGGCCGGGAGATCGGCAAGCTCCAGTTAGTCCAGCAAAAAATTGCGCTCATGGTACAATCTTATGACGCAGCGCGGCTTTTCTATCTTCGTGCGGGCTGGATGAAAAACGAGGGTCTCCGGAATACGCGCGAGACTTCGCTGGCCAAATGGTTCGCCACTGACGCCTCCTTTGAGGCGGCTTCGCAGGCAGTCCAGATCCACGGCGCCTATGGCTACAGCGACGAGTACCCGGTGGAGCGTTATTTACGGAACTCCAAAGGAGCGGTGATTTACGAAGGCACCAGCGAGATCCACATGCTGATGCAAGCTGGCTACGCCCTGGGCCTGCGCCAGGATGCCGCCCTGCGCTGCGAGCTACCCGCTTACGATCCTAAAACCTGGCAAGAATAAGTTCACCAAAAGGAGGACACTTTGAAAATTGTCGTCGCGATCAAACAAACGCCCGACTCTGCCGCCAAGGTCGTTGCCGATGGCGGCCAGGTCGCCTGGGGAGACGCACCGCTGGTGATGAATCCCTGGGATGAGTTTGCTGTGGAGGCTGCCCTGCTGCAGGCGGATGCCCAGGAGGCTGAAGTCACTGCCATCAGCGTTGGCGGAGAAAGCGCCAAGGAAGCGCTGAAAACCGCCCTGGCGATGGGCGCCCAACAAGCCATTTTAATTTCTGACCCGGCCCTGGCCAACGCCGATAGCCAGGCAATCGCCAAAGTGCTGGCGGCAGCGATTCGCAAGATCGGCGAAGTGGACCTGGCTTTCTTTGGCCGCCAGGCAATCGATGGCGACATGGGCGTCACCGGAGCGATGACTGCCCGGGTGCTGGGCTGGCCGATGCTCGGGCTGGTCGCCGCCGTCCAGGCGCTGAGCACAGATTCAATCCGGGTCGAGTGCAGCTTCGAGGAAGGCCGCCAGGTGGTGGAATGCAAGCTGCCGGCGGTGGTCAGCGTCAGCAAAGATATCGGCGAGCCGCGCTACCCGTCCTTCATGGGCATCCGCAAGGCCTCCCGGGCGGTCATCCCGACCTGGAGCCTGGGCGACCTGGGGCTGGCTGCCCCGGCTTCGGTAGTTGTCTGGCCGCAAGTCGCCAACCCGCCAGCCCGCCAGGTGACCACCGAAATGGTCAGCGGTGGTACGGCCAAGGAAATCGCCGAGAACCTGGTGGATAAAATCCTGGCAGAGAAGGTGCTGTGATGAGCGCAAAAATCCTGGTATTCATCGATCAATTTAAAGGCGCGGCGCTGCCGGCTGCCTGGGAAGCGCTGGGCGCCGGGCAGATGCTGGCCGGGCTGCTAGGCGGCGGCGAGGTGGCTGCGCTGGTGATTGGGACGGGCGCACAAGCCGTCGCCAGCCAGGCCTTCGGCTATGGCGTAGAGAGCGTCTATTACAGCGAAGACCCCAGCCTGGCCGATTACCGCCCCGAGCCGTACGGCGCGCTGCTGGTCAAGCTGGCCCGCGAGCTGGCCCCGCAGGTGCTCTTGCTGCCCACCAGTGTGCGCGGCCGTGAACTGGCCGCCCAGGCCGCCATCGACCTGGAGACTGGCGTGCTGGCCGACGTGACCGAGCTGGCCGTCGAGAATGGCAAACTCGTCGCCACCCGCCCGGTCTATTCCGGCAAGGTGCTCGCCAAGACAATCTGCCAGGCCACGCCCCAGGTAATCACCACGCGTGGCCGGGCGTTCGCCCGACCGGCCTTTGATTCCAGCCGCAGCGGCGCGCCGGTCCCGCTCGCCGCCGTCCTGGAGGAAGGACAAATTGCCGCCCGGGTGGTGGGCTATACCCAGTCCGAGGGCGGGGTCAGCCTGGCCGATGCCGC
>CAZAGA010000299.1:0-1199 GCA_964484335.1 uncultured Anaerolineaceae bacterium | reverse complement strand
TGTCATATGACTGTCATAAAAAAGTACTGGTCAAAAATGATATTTGTCTGCACAATGAGGATATTTGCCACTACAAACGCGATGAAATTTGGGTTAAATTGTTAGTATCTGGATTCGAAGCGTTGAGCATGCCTGGTTATTACTTTGACCGCCTGAAATTGTTTGACAACCTGACGCCCGCCCAAAGCGCGCTGGTCAGGCGCATTTTCTATTCCATGGAAGCCGAGTGCGGAACGGTGATTTTCGACCAGGGCGATCCGGCGGAATTCCTGTACATTATTGTCGAAGGCGAAGTGATGATCCAGTACAAACCGGACGACGGCCCAATGCTGACCATCACCCGGATCAAACCAGAGGGCGTGGTCGGTTGGTCGGCGGCCCTGGCCAGCCCGACCTACACCTCGGCAGCCGTCTGCAGTACCGATTGCAAGTTGGTGCGGGTGCGGGGCTCTGACTTGACCAATTTGTGCCGGGAGTATCCAGAGACCGGCGCCCTGGTGCTGGAACACCTGGCGAACGTCATCGCCAAGCGCCTGCGCAATACCCACCCGACTGTGGTGACGCTTTTGCGGTACGGTCTGCGAACCGGGCTGAAGAAACACCCCGAGATCGAACACCTGACTTCTTAACCCATTTTTGATAATCAATTTTTGGAGAGCAGAATGGCCACACCGGATTCCACGCCAGACCCAGCCGAAGCCGAACGCTTGCAGGCCTTGATCGAGCGGATCAGCGCCTATATCGAGCAGTTTCACGGCGGATCGGTTAAGCTGATCAACTACGACGGAAAAGTCGTGAAAGTCAAAATGGGCGGGGCCTGCCTGGGCTGCCCGCTGACCCCCAGTACCTTACATGGCTGGGTTGAGGGAACCGTTCGCCAATTCTTCCCCAATATCGAACGGGTCGAATCGGTCGATTAACCCCCGGTTACGAGCGAGACGTTTCGCCTTCTTGAAGCGTGGGTTCCAGGCGATACCGCTGGTGGCGCAACCCACTCCAACCGCAGCGCTTGTTGGTGCAGGCGTAGCGGCGCGCATTCGGCAGGACGGTGTTGGCCAGGATGCGATCCCAGGTCGAGCGACGGACACGGCGGATCTGGCTGGCGCAGCGTGGGCAGACCGTGGCGGCATTCTCCGGGTTGTTGCGGAAACGCCGGCGCATCCGGACGACCACGAAATATAGCATCAGGGCGACCAGCA
>CAZAGA010000298.1:0-4607 GCA_964484335.1 uncultured Anaerolineaceae bacterium | reverse complement strand
GTGCGGTACTGATTGAATACCAAATCATAGCACTGAAACGCAGAAATGCAGAGCAGGAAAAGTGCCAGACTCCAGCTGACCATCCATTTTCGGTAAACCATTCCCAGGCTAGCCAGGCCGTTTTCCACGGCTGTCATCAGGCCATCCAAGGCCAGCCCGATCAACAGGAAGATTGGGATCATCGCTCCGCCAGTCCGGTAAAGGTTTGGATTTTCCGCTGGAAAAGCCAGGGAAAGTATCGATGGCAGCATTAAGAGAGGAATGCTGGTCAAAAGGAAGAGAGCGATCCACCGGCGATTGCGGAGGGTATCGACCAGCGCCAGCGCCGCGCCGCCCCAAAAAAGCCCACCGGTGACCAGATCTAACGCCGGGCGGAAAGGGATAGATGTCGTCCACACTTCCCCGTTCGACCACGAGACCATTGCCAGGGCGCGCAGGGTGTTTTTAAAGAAAATGATCCAGGCTGTCTCAGGCAAGGGTTGTTCGACGCCGCTGATGCGTGTTATCGTGCGATATAAAAAAGCCTCGGGCTGCTCAAGAAAGTATCTCAGCATGGGCAAGAAGATAACCCCCGCTAGCACCAGGCTGATCAGGAAATACCACAAGAGACGCTGCCCGTTCCCGGGACTGGCGGTGCTCCGTTTTCGTTTTTCTGCTAATAAGAAAATCACAATACCTAAAGCAACCAGGAAGGGCAAGATGCGGTCGGCGCTATAGCCATACAGACTGGCCCCGAGAGCAATCCCAAGCCAGATAAAATCGTTTCGCTGTTTACCCTGCAAGCCCCGCACCAGGAAAAACATCACCAGAGCGGTAAATAGAAAGTAAAAGGGCAGGCGCAGTCCATGCCTGGAGACGACATTCGGCCAGTAAGCCACCCCGGCAAAGGCCATTGCCAGCAGACCTACCCGGCGGTTGGCGATCTCTTTGCCGAGCAGGTAAAACAAGGGCAGGCTAAGAAATCCGATCAGGCTGGTAATGATTTTTAAAGCCATGAAGTTAATTTCTGCGCCCAAAAAGTGATGCAGCGCAGCAACCAAATAAATCTGCAGAGCTTCTCTGCCGCCATTATTGGGAAAGAAAATGTTGGTTTGGCCAGCCAGGACGCGCAGCACATCCAGGATTTTCTCGGCATGGTCGCTGGTCATTTCCCCAGGGACTGTTGCCAGGTTGGAAAAACGAAAATACGCCCCGATCGTCAGGATCGCCCAAAATACCAGGCTATAAGGCAGGTTACCTTTCCCAAGTGACCAGCCAACTATTCCCTTAAGCCAGGTTCTGGCTTCGCTCAGCCTGTTGCCCAATTTATCCTGCCCCGCTGATCTGTGCCAGAAGGCTGCCACCAGGCTCGCGATTGCAACCAACAACAGACTTAGGCTTATTCCACTGAACAGGTTATCCCCCGAAGTTAAAAATACCAGCCCAGCCGAGGCCAGGCCAACGATCAGCCACAGACCGTGGACTGTTAGTGGATCTGGGGCAGTCACACGCGCCGGGTCTGCAGTGCATGCTGAGCGAAAAGCCGTTGTCCATTCCCCCCGCCAGGCTGACCAAAGGATCAGGCCCACCGCCAGTAAATAGAGCAAGACGCCTAACAAGGCTGCCGCACTCCAGGTGGGATTATTCCGTACGGTTGTGTCCAGCGTGGATTGAGCAGCTAATCCCAGGATTAGCCCGAGCAGCGCTCGCCAGGGCCACCTAAATCTTGACCGGACCGGTGAGGGAATCTCTTCGCTGGTCTGCTCGAGTGCAGGTAGATCGGATGGTAGTGTTTCCTCTAAATTAGCCGCGTCGCTTTGCCCGACTGGTGGATATCTCCAGGGGGCAATTTTTGACTTGATATAGTCTAGGACACTCGGTTCCTCGAGCATAGAACGGCGATCTCCAATCGATCGATTCTACCTCAAGCCCGGCAAGCGTACAAATAGCCCAGGTTGGCGTGGACAAAATTTGGGGTAATCCGGACGTTATAGCCCTGTTGTTGCAGGTAAGCTGCCAGTTGAGCAGGATTTCCGTGGGTATTTACGTGATACTCCATCACAATCCGGTCAATTTTTGCAAAGACCTCTTTCGGCGACTGGTATAGAATCGGATACTCAGCCCCTTCGCAATCCATTTTCAGAAGATCACAGCGATCGATTTTAAGCTGGTGAAAGGCTTGGGCTAAAGAAAGGCTGGGGACTGCCACGGAGGCGCTTTGTTCTTCTGTCTTGATGGATTCGTGGCTGACAAACTGGCCCGGTTCTCCCACGCTGGTGTCGATCCATAAGGTACCTTCGCCAGACCAGATCGCCTGGGGGTAACTGCATGCATTGCTGATCTTGTTGCGGGCCAGGTTCGCTTCCAATAGTTGGAATGATTCTGGGGTTGGTTCAAACGCAAATACCTGGTTGTCGCGTGCTGCCCTGGCAGCGAAGGTGGTGAAGTCGCCTATACCCCCGCCAATATCGATAATTGTCCAGCCCGACCCAACCACGACCCCGAAGCGTTCGTAGAAACGGTCCAGGAAGGTTTCTTTAACGCTCCAAATATCCATCGCGCCGCGCACGCTGAAGTGTAGATCATACTTAGGTAATGAGATTTGCTTAACGCCTTCAGGCGCTTGGCGTAGAAAAACACTCAGGAGGGTGGAGAGCGGCCGAACCTGGCTCAACAACTCAAACACCGAGATCAGATAATAACGATATTTTTGGATACCCATCGCGCTTCGATTCCTAACCCTTTCGACGAGCAACATAAAATGTGCACACGCCTGCTTCATTAACGGGATCGACGTAATAGTGTTTTTGAATTAACCGGTAGGTTAATCCCAGGTTCCAACGTGATGGGGCAATGATCCAGCGTCCGGTCAGCTTATGGGCAACCAGGGCTGGCAGCCCGAGGTAGTGTCCCCATTCCGAGACCTGCATTGCCTTGGGAGGGTAGTAATGCCACCAGCGCTCAACCCTGAATCCACACCGCTCCAGACGATCCGTCCAAATTTCGGGTGTGTCGCAGTGGTAGTGACGGGCGATCCGGTTGAAGAAAGCCCGATAGACATTTCCCAGGCCTCGCAGTCGAGCGCGATCCAGGAACCGGCCGATCGATAAGCTGGATAGGAATTGGTGGTTGGGCACACAAAAGTAAAACGGGGCGCCAGGTTTCAGCACTCGCCCGGTTTCGATCAGGACCGCGTCCAGGTCTGGGATATGTTCTAAAACAGAATTGCTGACCGCGCTGCCAAAGTAGCCATCTGGGAAGGGCGCCTGGCTTCCCTGAGCCTGGATCAGCAAGCGGTAAGCGCCGCGCAGCCCGGCTTCTTGGAGTGGGCTCCACCAGGGATCCAACCCGACATCCAACGGTTGATCGAAAGCAATCCCGGCGAAGTGGCCATCCCCGCAACCGACATCCAGCACTGGGCCGGGCAGGTCGAGCTCTTTATAGAAGCGCGCTTCGATTGCCCGCAGCAAACCGCGGAAGTAGGGCAGATCTCGAATATTCAGCCAGAGATAATCTTTCGCAGGTCGGGTTTCGCGCGATCCGTTCATCCCGCCGCCTCAAGCTTCGATCCGCCAGACGGCGGGGCATCTCGGGTGCCCTCAGCATTGGCTTCCACAAAAGCTCTTTCGACCAGGTCGCAAAGGATATGAATGATCAACGCGTGCGCTTCCTGGATACGCGGTGTATCTTCGGATGGCACAGCAATTACCAGCTCCACTACATCTGCCAATGGATGGCGGTTGGCACCGGTCAGGGCCAGGCCGTGGCCTCCCAATGCGCGGGCTGCCTCCAAACCGGCGATGACATTGGCGGAACGACCACTGGTGCTGATTCCGATCACCACGTCTCCTGGTTGGAGCAGCGCTTCGACCTGCCGCGCGAACACCTGGGTGAAGCTGTAATCATTGCTAATTGCTGTCAGGAGTGAGGTGTCAGTGGTCAAAGCTATAGCGGGCAGTGCACGGCGTTCCCAGCGGTAGCGCCCGGCCAACTCGGCTGCAAAATGCTGGGCATCGGCAGCCGAGCCGCCGTTCCCGAATACCAGTACTTTATGACCGCCCGCCAGGCAATCGATAAGCAGACCGGCAGCCGCAAGGATCGCTTCGACCGGCTCGCTTGCCATCCGGTGGAGCAGATCTGCGGTGGCATTGATTTCTGATTTAATGAAACTTTCCGACATGGTACTGTCCCTTATTAACGTCTTGCTCGAAAGCCGCCAGGCTCTCTGGCGTCCCAATATCAATAAAATAACCATTCTGCTGGCAGCCAGACAGCCTCCCGCTGGCTGCCAGGGCAGGAAAGACTTCACGTTCAATGGAGACCATCCGGTTGAGTGGTACGCCTCCCAGCGCCTGTGGGGTCAGGACGTAGATGCCGCCGTTCGTCCAGGCTTCCGCTTCCTCGCCTCGGGACGGCTCGGCCTGGTTTTCGTCAATTGGTTTTTCCATAAAATCAACAATCTTCCGGCAGCGACCTTCTCCAGGCAGCAGGCGAACCGCGCCGCGTACCGTCTCCTCCAGGCTTCCGGTGGGGACTTTTCGCAGCGAAATGGCTGCTTCAGTATCTAGACGCAGAAAACACTGCCAAAGTTCTGCCAGCTCCACCTGGAATAAGGTGTCGCCATTGAA
>CAZAGA010000297.1:0-4613 GCA_964484335.1 uncultured Anaerolineaceae bacterium | reverse complement strand
TGCAGGCCGAGCGGTTGGGCAACCATCAGCGCCAGGGTGGCCAGGGTGACGGCGAACGGCAGGCGCTCGAGCTTGTCACGGGTGCGCCGTCCAGCCCCAAACATCGCCAGGGCCCCAGCCAGGCCGGCCAGGGTTCCGGCGGTTACGAAGTTCGTGCCGCAGTTGGGATGGGTGGCGAGATGGCGCTCGCCGTGGCGCAGGCGAACCAGGGCTTCGTCAATCGCCGAGCGCAACTCCTCGGGCGAGACATTGCCGAGGATCCAGAAGCCGCCCGGGTCGGAATGACCGGCGAAGGACTGGCGTGGGTGGCGCTGGGCCAGGATATGCAGAGTAGCATGCTCAAGGCCATGATTGCGGCGCGTCGGCCCAAATGGGTACGATTCGAGAAACAGAGTGATTTTTGGAGACTGGGTATTCATACCCAAAATTGTACCATTTCTTACCGAAGCGGGCTGCCCGGGAAGACCACCTAGGCAGCTCGTGTTTGTTAATCATCCAGTTTCACCGGCAACAAAGGAGGGGGGAGACGAACTGGGCAGCGGGCGAAGGGCAGAGGCGCGTAAAAAGCCGAGGTACATCAGGATAGCACCGAGCAACTCACTCAGATAGAGCAGATCGGGCAGTCCGGCGCCGACCGCCGAGCCAGCCATGGCTGGAAACATCGCCCCGGCGGCAATCAGCAGGTTGCCAATAACCCGGTTTAGCAAAACCTGCTTGCGCCAAAACAAGTAAGCTGAGTAGAGCGCGCCGCCAACCAAGGCCAAGGTGCCGTAGATGTTCAAGAATATGGTCAAGGCGGTGATCCAACCGCTACGAACCAGGATTTCTTTGTATTGGGCGGAGATGGGCTGGGCGATCTGGTACGTGTCTGCGGCAAGGGTGAGGGGGGCGGCGGCCAGCAATCCGATCGCCAGCAGGGATACGGCGGCCAAGAGGGCGGTCAGGAGCCGGGCGAGGCCTGGTTTGCGGACCAGTAGCCAGATGGTACCCTGGCCGAGCCAGGCGGCGGCTAGCATTGCCCCACTGAGATACCAGGCTTTGAGCACCAAGCCGCTGAATGTGAAGCCCATAAGGACCTCGCTGAGTGTGCCAATGCCATAAAAAATCAGGCCGATGCCCCACATCAGCAGATGAGGGCCTTTACGGAGGCGATAGCGGTTTAGGACAGCGGCAGCGAAACTGAATGAGACCAGAGTGGAGAAAAATGGAATCAGATGCATCGTATCCTCCAAGAAGAAATAACCAGCCGATTAAACCAAGCCGAGGGCAAACAGGACAATAAAAATGATTGTGGAGGCCAGGGCGAGCAGGATTAACCCAATTGCCAAGGGGATCAAGTAACGCGTCCAAAAGGAGGCCTGAAAGCGCTGGCTGGGTCGCTTCATCGATTTTGGCGGTTGTACTGCTCGTAGGTTTCGAGAATGCGGACCATGATCCGGTCGGTGAAGCCGGTGATGCGACGGAACATGGCGCTCCAGGCGCGCGGCGAATGAACAGCGGCGGCTTCGAAGACCGCCAGGGTAGACTCGAGCAGCAGGTTGCGGAAGAACAGGAAGGCGTGGACGGCCTCGACGCTGCTCAGGCCATAGCGGTGGCCACGCGAGGCGTATTCATAACCGAGGGCTTCGGCTTCAACTGTGTCCGGCTCGCCGGCGGTGGTGATAGCGTGGATCAGGCCCTGGAGCAGGTTGCGCCCACTGACGCGGTATTGCTGGCGGGCGTCTTCGTCAAGCTTGTTATACCAGTCCTGGTCGTTCAGGCGACCCTCGCTGATTTGAAAGCGGGTCGCGCCAAGGGCTTTCTGGATCACCAGGGTGAGCTCATTGGAGTCCTCACCGCGCTGCGACTGGAACCACAAATCGATTTCGCTGCGCAAGTAGCGGCGATGGCCGCCGCTGGTGCGGTGGACGGGTAAAATGCCCTGGTCGGACCAGCTTCGCACGGTGCTGGGATGGACGCCGAGCAGTTCGGCAGCGTCGCTCAGGCTGAGCCAGTTGCTTGGCGTTTGAGCCGCCATGCTCAGGCCTCGCCGCCGAGCGAGGCCCGCTCGATCACTGAGGACTGGTAAGCCGGCAGTTCGGCCTGGCGAAGGAATTCGACGAGCCTGATCCGGCGCAGGACTACCAGAGAAAGGTACAAGAAGGCAGCCAGGGCCAGGAAACCGGCCATGTAACCGAACAACGCGCCGGCCGGCGAGTAACGAGCCAGATCGCGCACCAGGGCGGTGGTGAAGGAACCGAGCAGGCGGGCCAGGGCGCTGGCCGAGCCCCAGGCGCCGATGAACAGGCCGATTTTTCCGGGGACAGTCATTTCAAGCATCAGAGAAAGGTTTGAGACGGTAGCCGGGCCGGTAGCCAGACCGAGCAGAACCACGCCCGTATAGAAGAGTGGCTGGCTGCGCAGCGGACCGCTGAGGGCGACAACCACAAAGGCGCCGATGGCCAGCCAGGCCGACAGACGAACGACCTTAATTTTCGGAAAGCGATCTTCCAGGAGACCGGCCAATACCAGGGAAAGCAGATAGAAACCGCCCCAGATGGAGGTGATGCGGGTGGTGGCGCTGACCGTCAAATCGAAGGCGCGAGCAGCAAACGGCTCGAGCAGGACATCCTGGCCGAGGATGGCGGCTAACATCAGGATCAGGTAGAGGAAGAAATATTTGACCTGTGGGCTGGCGGTAATCTCCGAGTAGATCAGGCGCAGGTTGTAGCGGGCCTCGCTGGCGGCCGGGGCAACCGAGCGGCGCTCGAGGCCGATCAAGCCGAGCAGGCCCATGCCCAGGGCGAGCAAGGCGACCGTGCGGAAGGCGCTATCGAGCCGCTCAGGAGTGAAAGGCTCCAGCATACGGCTCAACCCGGCGGCGGTCAGGATGATGCTGACAATCATGACAAAGAACATTAAGGCGGTGGTCTTGGCGCGGCCGCCCTGGCTGGAGATTTCTGAAGCGATTGAAAAATAGGCCACGCTGGCGAAGTTGAAACCCATCCCCCAGGCGCCGAAGGTCAGCAAGCCGAGCGCCAGGCCGGCCCAAAAATTTGTCACCAGCAATTGGGCGACCTGGGTGGAAAGCAGCAGGCCAGTGACACAAAAGAGCAAACCGATGAGGATATAGGGACTGCGACGATAGCCCAGGATGGGGTGATGATCGGAGAACGAGCCGATGGCGACCTGGACGAAGGAAAGCAAGTAGGGAAAGGAAAATAATAAGACCACCAGGGAAGCTGCCAGCCCGAAATCTTCGATCATAATCCGGTTGAGGGTGCTGTTAATCGGCACCAGGGTGATCGCCACGGCGGCATGAATCAGGCCCAATTGGAAGCGCTTCAGAACAATCATCGATGAGCTCCAGGCAAATAAGATAAACCGAGCCTAAATTTATCAGAAAAACCGGCCCGGTCAATGTAGATTTCTATAGATTTTGTATAGAGAAATTTAAGGAAACTGGATTATGGCATAGCATAGGGTGGGCCAGGCAATACCCGCCCACCCTATGCTATGCCAGAGATTGAACTGTTAATCCCCTTCGGGATCGTCGCTGGGGCGGGTTTCTGCCAGCAAGGCATGAGACAGGGCCTGATGGAGAGAGCGGACTTCAACGACCTGGATATCTTCCGGCCAGGGTTCGACGCGACGCAGGCGGCGGGGGACAATGGCGGTCTTAAAGCCAAGCTTGGCAGCCTCGCGCAAGCGAGCCGGCATCTGCCCGACCATGCGCAACTCGCCAGACAGGCCGACTTCGCCGATCAGGACCGTCTCAGCGCGCACCGGCTGGTTACGGATCGAGGAGGCGATCGCGGCGGCAATGGCCAAGTCGGCAGCCGGCTCATCGATCTGCAAGCCGCCAACCACGTTGACAAAAATATCCTGCTCGCCCAGGCGCAACCCAAGGCGGCGGGTGAGCACAGCAGCAATCAAAAGCAGGCGGTTGAAATCGACACCGTTCGGGGTGCGGCGAGCATTGCCGAAGGAGGTCGGGCTGGTGAGGCCCTGGATCTCAACCAGCAGCGGCCGGGTGCCTTCCATGGTGACGGCGATGGCCGAACCTGGAGCATTGACCATCCGCTCCGCCAGGAAGGCTTCGGAAGGGTTGGCGATTTCGGCCATACCGCGCTCACGCATTTCGAACACCCCAACCTCGGAGGTAGCGCCAAAACGGTTTTTGACGGAGCGCAGCAGGCGGTAGGACTGAAAACGGTCGCCTTCAAGGTAGAGAACGGTATCAACAATATGCTCGAGGATGCGCGGCCCGGCGATAGCACCTTCCTTGGTCACATGGCCGATCAGGAAGACCGCCAGCCCAGAGGATTTGGCCAGCTCGCGCAGGCGGGAGGCGGTCTCGCGTACCTGGGTGACCGATCCTGCCGAGGAGTCCACTTCGGGAATGTAGGTGGTTTGGACCGAGTCAAGGATCAGGATCTGCGGGTGCATCTCAGCAATATGATCGAGGATGATGGTCAGATTGGTTTCGGTAACCAGGTAGAGATCGCTGGGAATATCCAGGCTGAGGTCGTCCCTGCTGGGCCGTTCGCCATCAGGAGAGCGCAGCAAGCGCAAGGCACGCATTTTGATCTGGCGCTCGGATTCTTCGCCCGAGACGTACAGAACGGGGGAAA
>CAZAGA010000296.1:0-4669 GCA_964484335.1 uncultured Anaerolineaceae bacterium | reverse complement strand
ATCACCGCGCGCAATCCAAAATGGCGCATCACCCGGCCCTGGTAGGGCTCTTCGCGCATGCTGGTGGTCGGTCCAGCCGCCAGGACGCGGTAATCGCCAGTATCCAATCCAGCAACCACTGGTCCGCAGTGATAGATAGCTCCATTCGCCAGCCAGGGCTTAAGCGCCTCGTGCACCTTCAAATCATCCCCCTGTACCGGGCGGGTCTTCTTAATAAATGTATCCACCAGCCACTTATGGGCCATGTCCCGGCCAGTCAACATGACCCCATTTAATTCGACCGAGTCACCGACGTGCAAGCTGCAGGCGGTTTCTTCACTCATCGGTAGATCGATTTGTTTCATCGGATGCCTCCCAGGCGAGATGTTGATCAAGAATAGGTGGCCTGGCCATCCTGCCAGACCATTTTTCGACGGCGGTAAGCCCAGCACATATACGATACGGTTACAAAATAGCTGGCGGGCAGGCGGTTCAAGCTGGTGATTTTGGTCCCCAGCAGGGTGGTCGCCCCGCCAAAGCCCATTGGGCCAATGCCGAGCTGGTTGGCCTCATCGGTCAGGCGTTCCTCCAGGCTGGCCAGCTCTGGGTTGGGGTTAACCTCGTCCATGCCTTGGAACAGGATTTCCTTGGATGCATAGTAAGACGATCCCCGGTCTCCGCCGATTGCCACCCCCAGGATACCCGGCGCGCAGCCCAAGCCCTGGGCTTTATGGACTGCATCCAGCACTACCCGGCGCACGCCGGCCAGGTCGCGCCCAGCGCCCAGGCTGGTTGCCGGAAGGGAGTACTGCGCCCCGACGTTTTCGCAGCCGCCGCCCTTCAGCATCAGGTCGATCGTCAGGACCTCTCCTTCTACTTCTTCGAAGTGAATGCTGGGGAAGTGGTCGTCGCCCAGGTTGTTGCCGGTGTTTTTCCCGGTCAGCGAATTGACCGAGTTGGGCCGCAGGTAAGATCGTTTCGTGGCCTGTTCCACCGCTGTCTCGATCTGGCGGCGCAACTGGCGGGTGCTCCATCCTTCCGGGTGGTATACGTAGAAGATTGGCGTGCCGGTGTCCTGGCAGATCGGGGTGCTGTTCTCGCGGGAAAGGTCGATGTTCTTGATGATCGTTTCCAATGCACCGCGCGCGGCTGTGCCCGGTTTTTCCTGTTCCACAGCCTGGCGGAGCCGGCTTTCGACATCCGGTGGCAGGCTGGTGCTGGTCAGGCGGATCAACTCTAAGATTTGTTCGGTTAAGTCAGGCATCATACCTCCTAAAAAATCAGAGCAGTTCAGAATATCACAGGCAAGGTCAATCTATCACCGCCGGCCTCTACTCCAGGCGCTATTTCAACTCGTCGGATAATTATATACCGGTTTGGCCTGTGGGACAAACAACGCCAGGGCGATTGGCCCGGCTAGCAACAGCCATAAGGCGATTGCCAGGCCAAACTGGTTGGCGGCCAGGCCGATCAGCCAGACCAACGCGCCGCCCAGCAAGCCGGCAGTTGAGGTAATGGCCATCACCGTGCCCGAGCGCCCAGGGACGGCTGCATAAGCTTCGCCTTGCAGAACCTGGTACCAGCCCATGGTGGTCAGGCGTACCCCGATGATTAATACAATTTTCACCCAGGCGATCGGAACAAGCAGGAAGGCGATGAACAGCGGGATCACCAGCACGGCGGTCGTGCGCACCAGCTTCCGCCCGGGCAGGCGCTCCAGCAGCGGGATCACGACCAGGTCGGCGACAAAACTGGCCGCCATGAATAGCGTCAGGGCCAGGCTGGTTTGGGCTGGGCTAAGGCCGACGATATCGGCCAGGTACAGAGCGATATAACTGGTCAGGACATCCAGCATCAAGTCGCTGAATTCAAGTAGCGCCACCCAGCGCGCCAGGCCGGGCATACGCAGCGCCTGGCGCAAGTTGTCCCACATCCAGGCTGGTGTCTGGCGCAGCGAAGGGGCATGTGCTTCGAGGCTCTCCCGCTGGGTAGGAAATGGCCGGCGCCAGATCAAACATGCCAGGCTGCCGGCCAACAATGCCAACCCCAGGAAGGGCCAGCGCCAGCTTAGCTCGAGGGCAAACAAACCGGACAGGATTGCCGGACCGACCAGGTTGCCGGCCGAGCCGAAAACCGTCCAGCGGGCCATGGTTTGCGCCTCGCGCCCCGGGTTGAGATCCATCAGGGTCGCCTGGGACAAGGTGACAAAGGCGCCTGAGGCCGGAAAGCCAATCAAGAAAGCGCCCAGCAGAGGCAGGAAGGCCGTGCTGCTGGCTGTCACGATCAGCGTTAGGACAATCGCCAGGCCGCCGCCAATTACCAACCATTTGCGCCAGGTCGAATCGCCTAGCAGCATCAGCACCGGCTCGATCAGTGTGGCGCTGACCTTGGGTAACCCAAGCAGCAGGCCGATCTGGGCATAGGTCAAGCCGAGATCCTGGCGGATGACCGGCAGGGCTGCACCCAGCAGGCCGTAGTGCAGCTCATCAAAGAATTCGACCAGCAGGAAGATCAGGGCCAGGCTGGCTGCGCGGCGAACACTTGGTAGAGCGGGCATGTGGTCAGGGGGCAGGTATTAACGCCGGCGGGTAGTTTTTTTAGGTATTGGTTTAGCCGGTTGGGATCTATCGCCTGCCCGGGAAGTTTTTCGCAGCCAATCGATCGCTCCAGGCGCCTGGCGCCAGAACGAATTGAAGATTGTTGCATATTGAATTGCTTCACTCTTATGACCTGGACGGATGGATTCGGGTTGTTCGGCTGGTAATCGCAGTCGTCCACTCAGGTAATCCGGAACGTGGGAATTGATTTTCAGCGCCATTGCGAGATAACGCTGGGATTCCTCCTGCTCGCCCAGTTGGTGAAAGCTAATTAGTGCGCAGTTATACAGCCACTGGCAATCTTCATCGCCAAATTGGCGGCTGAGGTTATGCGCCTCAGCCCATTGACCCAGCTCCAGGT
The DNA here is from genome assembly GCA_964484335.1 of uncultured Anaerolineaceae bacterium. Taxonomy (GTDB): domain Bacteria; phylum Chloroflexota; class Anaerolineae; order Anaerolineales; family UBA4823; genus CAZAGA01. The sequence continues at coordinate 1,732 of CAZAGA010000296.1, read as the reverse complement.
ACAAGAACTGCAATCCATAGCGCGCATAAAGCGCGTCCTGTTCGTCCAGGGCCAGCAGTTCTTTGAAGTTTCGCATGGCTTCTTCTCGGCGGCCAAGCCCCCACAGCACGCGCGTCACCCCCGCCAGGCCGCGTAAATAGGGTCGAGCCGGTACCTCCTGCCACAAACGTCCCCGATGTTCTTCGATGAAGGCCTCGCCCACCGCGCGCCGGCCTGCTTCAACCGCTTTTTGGTAATACTTCAACTCCTGGCCCTGGTTGACGGCCAGGTTCTCTGCCAGCAGGTTGTAGGCTTCAGCGCAATCCGGCGAGCGCTCCAGGGCCTGGCGGGCCAATTGGATACGCTGAGCCGGGTTCATCTCATCCCAGGCCAGGTAGATCAGCCCCATTGCCTCGACCAACTCCGGCCTGGTTTGGGCGAGCGGATGGCGCTCCCAATCTTCCAGGAATTCATCCGTATCCTCCAGGTCGAATTCTTCCTTCTCCGAAGCGGGAAAATCGAACAGGGCTGGTTGAGCGTCTTTGGAAGGCAATCCAACCGGCGACGCTAGGGCTGAACTTTCTTCTTCATCTGCCTCTTCTTCCAGATCATCCAGGGCGATCCGTGCCGGCATTGACTGCCAGCTCAACTCGCCAGCCGGGTATTCCAGGCGAATCGTCAGCGGTTCTCCCGCACAGGTTAGTGGGGTGTCCGTGATCAACGGCAGGTAATCCCCGTGCAGGTCTGGCTCAAGCGAGCTGGCGAAGCCAGGCAAGGCTTTTAAAAGCAAAACCAGCGCTATCAGTTCTTCGTTCGTGACGGCTTCGACCGTCTCGGGTCGCATTCGCATCGGAATCGGATAAGCTTCTGGGTCGGCGATTGGCCAGCCATGCTGGTTGATGGTATTTAGATCCTGGGCTGAGACCAGGTCGGCGGTGGCATAACTCAGGGCCAACCGGCCGCCGCCCAGTAAGGTCTCGCGTAAATCGCCAGAGTTGAAATAGGATTGTTCAAGATCTTCCCATTTTTCGTAGACTAGGATGCCAAATTCAATTCTACTGTTGCCCAAGAGCTGCGCATAGCCTTCTTTGCCCAGCTTAGGGACGGAATAGCGCACGGCCTGCTCCGGGGTCAGGTGGACCCAGGGTTCGAGCCGAAAGGTCTGAGCTGCGGATTCAAAAAAATCGCCTAGCAGGGCGGTGCCAAATTGCTCAATTTTCAGCAAGGGTATATTTTCATCCGAACTGCTTATTTCTGCCTCCACCATTGCTACAAGCTGGTCGATCGTTTCATTGCTGGACTGGTAACTGGCCTGGACTCCGATTTCTTCCAGAGAGCTACGCAGCGCTTCCAGAGTCTCTGAGTCATCACAGACCAGCTCGCGCGGCCGGTGAGCCGGGGTGTGTAATTCTGGGGATGGTTTCTCAATCGCCCGCCAGATCAGGTTGCGTAGATCGTCTGCTTGGATTTGTTCGGCGCTGAGCTCAAAATCCTGGATTGTTTCCTGGTCCAGGTTAGTCAACAAGGCCAGGTACGGGCGAACTGGCTGGTCTTCATCGAGAAATACCCACTGGGTAAGTTTGCGAACAGTGAGATACCAGGTTTCGGGACGCATGGGGAGTCGGGCAGGATTGCGAGGGCTGGGTTTGGGCATGATTCTTCTCCTGGTTAGTGGTTCTATTATAAAGCCTTCTGAAGCTCAAGAATGGAGAAAGGGCTGTCCAGTGTTTTTTCTGGACAGCCCTTTCTCCAT
>CAZAGA010000295.1:0-4696 GCA_964484335.1 uncultured Anaerolineaceae bacterium | reverse complement strand
TGGCTGGCTTCTTTGCTGCACGGGCCTATCCGCCGCTCTTACCCCATATTCAACTTCCTGCAGAAGCTTACAATCCTGAAAAACCTCTCTTTGGTAATTTCTATTGGACCAATACCCTGACGGCAATGTTGATTGCTGACGCGATCATCCTCCTTCTGGGATTGACTGTCCGTCGAGTAGTCAAGAAAGTTGAAAAGGATGGCAGCCTGATCCCGTTGGGAATTACCGGCGCGGTTGAAGGCTTGCTCGAGATCCTCTACAATCTGACTGAAACGACCGCCGGGAAGTGGGCCAAGCGGATTTTCCCATTTTTTGCAACGATTACCTTATTGGTTTTGGTAGTCAACTGGACCGAGTTAATCCCTGGTGTGGATAGCATTGGCATTCTTCACCACGTCGAGCCAAATGAAGGTTACCGTGTTGAAAAGTTGGCCTTTGGGACGACTCTGGTCAAACCGGCTTGCTACGATGTGCCAGCTACGGAAGCATCTGGTGGGGAAGGACACGCTGAGAGCGGATGCTATGAGTTGATTCCGTACGTCCGGGTGCTTTCGACTGATTTGAATTTCACCGTCGCGCTGGCATTGATCTCGGTCTTCATGACTCAGGTATTTGGCGTTCGCGCTCTTGGCGGCGTCTACTTTGAAAAATTCCTCAATGTGCGCGGGATCTTCAGCCGCCCGGTGTTTGGCCTGATTGATTTCGGCGTTGGTTTGCTAGAGTTGATCTCGGAAATTTCGAAAATCCTCTCGTTCTCGTTCCGGTTGTTCGGTAATATTTTCGCCGGCACAGTGTTGCTCTTCGTGATCGGCACCCTGGTGCCTGTGCTGGCCCAGTCAGTATTCTTGATGTTGGAATTTTTTGTCGGCTTAATCCAGGCGGTGGTGTTTGGTATGCTGACAATGGTTTTCATGTCCCAGGCGACTGCCGGGCATGGTGAGCACGCTCACGAAGGTCACTAATTTCTGGTAATTTTGGCGCTTCAGCAAGAAGGCAAAACACACTAAAGGAGGCTAATTTTAATATGGATGCGGAAGCAGCACGATTAATTGGAGCAGGATTGGCAATGATCGGTACGATCGGAGCAGGCCTTGGGATTGGTTTTCTGGTCAATGGAGCCGTGCAAGGCATTGCGCGTAACCCGGATGCCAGCGGCAATGTACAAACCAACATGATCCTTGGGATTGCCTTTGCCGAAGCGGTTGCTATTTACTGCCTGGTGGTAGCGCTCTTAATCCTCTTTGTTGGATAAATCCAACAAAGCTATATCTGGATAAGGAGGCATACATTGGAAGCACTAGGCCTTAACCTTGGTTATCTGCTAGTACAGGTTTTTAACTTTTTGATTGTTTTTTTTGTCCTGCGTGCCTGGGTTTTTATCCCGATCATGGGCTTGCTGGAAAAGCGTCGCGCTGCGATTGCTCAAGGGTTGGAAGATGCTCGCGTCGCGGCTGATGCCCGCGCCAATGCTGAAAAAGAAGCGCGTGACGTGATTGCGAAGGCGCAGTCTGAAGCCTCGTCACGTGTCCGCGAATCCACCGAACGAGCAGAACAAGCCGGGCAGGATGTGCTCAATAAAGCCGAACAGGATGCCGCGAAAATTCGCGCTGACGCATCGGTTGAGGCATCCCAAGAACGTGACCGGCTCCTGTCTGATGTGCGCGGTCAGGTGGCTGCACTGGCGATTGCCGCTACTCAAAAGCTGGTTGGTGCTGAGTTGAGCGATACCCAGCGACAGCATGGATTGATTCAGGAATTTTTCTCCGGGGTAAAGTCCGGAAAAGTGACCATCCTGGAAGGCAACGCGTTGAGTGGCGCATCAGCTGAAATTACCAGCGCAGTGCCTCTGACCGAGGCTGAAAAAGAAACTATCCGCCAGGATATCCTATCGAAGACCGGAAGTCAGACGGTAACTTTCCGCACTGACCCAAGCATTATGGGTGGGTTGGTGATCAAGGTCGGCGATAAGGTTGTTGATGGTTCAGTCGCCAGCCAGTTGGAAACTTTACGCCAGAGTCTGCGCTAGGACTTTCGTTATACGAGTTGAGGATGGAATACGTCCAGCGATCGTTTCGGTCGCTGGATGCGTTCCATCCTTATTTATTGCTTGAGATGACTACTTGAAATGCCAGTTATTCAGCAGCTGCCGACCTTCGATGAAATCAGAGCGGGTTTAGGCGTTTTAGCCAGCTCGCCGGGCTTGGAGTCGCCTCGTATTCGAGGGATTGTTTTTGACTCACGCCGGGTACAGCCAGGAGATTGCTTTGTCGCCTTGAGCGGTGGCAACGTCGATGGACATCGTTACATTCCGGATGCCGTTCGGCGCGGCGCCGCTGCAGTGGTGGGTACACAATCAATTCACGGCCTGCGGGTTCCTTACCTTCAGGTCTCTGATAGTCGCCTGGCCTTGGCCCTTCTCTCGGCGGCTTTTTACGGTTTTCCAGCCCGCCAATTGACTGTGATTGGAGTTACCGGCACAGATGGGAAGACCACTACTACCAATATCTTGTACCAGGTTCTCCGCACGGCTGGTATCAGGGTTGGGATGATCTCAACGGTTAATGCAGTTATTGGTGATCAGACCCTCGATACTGGTTTTCATGTGACCACGCCGGAAGCGCCAGATGTGCAGCGCTACCTTGCGCAAATGGTGGCTGCCGGCCTGGATACCGTCATCCTGGAGGCCACTTCGCATGGATTGGACCAGCACCGGGTGGCGGCCTGTGAATTTGATATTGGGGTGATTACGAATATCACCCACGAACATCTGGACTACCATGGCTCCATCGAAGCCTACCGGTCGGCTAAGGCGCGCCTATTCACTTCTCTATTACAGACCGGTCAGAAATCCACTCTCCCTCCTCGAGCTGCAGTTCTAAATCGGGATGATCAATCCTTTGATTATTTGTCGGACCTTACCAAAGTTAGGCAATATTCTTATGGGCTTAGCGAACAGGCCGAGATCAGGGCTGTGAATATTACGTATCAGCCAGACGGGCTTGCATTCATAGCCACCGGGATTCGTGCCAATGGCAGCCGGTTCCAATTTCCGGTCCACTCTTCACTGGTGGGCGAATATAATGTCTCTAATTGCCTGGCAGCCATCAGTGTTGCCGCAGCGGTTTTAGAGCTCGACCCTGGGGCAATTCAAGCGGGGGTCGCAGCCTTGCCCGGTGTACCTGGTCGGATGGAGGTGATCAGCCTCGACTCTCAGGTTCCTGGCCTTCAGGATTTTACCGCTCTGGTTGATTTTGCCCATACACCGAACGCGTTAAAGAAATCTTTGCAGGCTGCCCGCCAACTGACCAGCGGGCGCGTGATTGCTGTCTTTGGCTCAGCGGGACTGCGAGATCGCGCCAAGCGGCGGATGATGGCTGAGGTCGCGGCTCAATTCGCAGACCTGAGCATTTTTACCGCCGAAGACCCACGCACGGAGTCGCTGTCAGATATTTTAAGTGAAATGGCTTCCGGAGCGAAAGCTTACCAGGGGGTGGAAGGTCAGTCGTTTTGGCGGATACCAGATCGCGCAGATGCGATCCGTTTCGCGGTTAGCCTAGCTAAACCAAGCGACTTGGTCATCGCCTGTGGCAAAGGTCATGAACAATCGATGTGTTTTGGAGATACAGAGTATCCCTGGGATGATCGTTCTGCCATGCGCGCTGCGCTGGCTGAACGATACCATCTTCCAGGACCCCCGATGCCCTTCTTACCAGCGCAGGCAACCGAAGGGTAAAATATTCTCAGTCCACTACCAATAAGGTATTGGTGTCGATGATGCCCGGAATGGGGTGAATCCGGGAAGAAAGCATGCTCCCCAATGATTTGGCATCGGTGGCGTTGATTTCAGCAATGACATCGTAGGGGCCAAAGGTCATATGGGCTTCTTCCACACCCTCTGTGCGTTGTAAGTTCTTGACGACTTCTGGTATATTGCCAACCCTCACATGCATTAACACATAAGCTTTCATAGGTTCCTCCAGTTAATAGGTTCAGGCCTTATTTGGGCGTAGGAAGATGAGCCAATAAACCGCAGCCACGAAGATCGCGCCGCCGATGATGTTTCCGATAGTTACGGGTAATAGGTTGTTAATGAAGAAGGAGTTCCAGGTAATTGAGCTGAAATCTGCCGCTGTCTTTCCGATCGTTTCCCAAAACTTGGGGTCAGCCCACTGTTTTATTGCCAAACCGATCGGGATGAAATACATATTGGCGATGCTATGCTCGAAGCCGGCTGCAACAAAGGCAGAGATCGGGAAAATGATCGCTAGGATTTTATCGGTCGTGCTGCGGGCGCTAAAGGTCATCCAGACAGCCAGGCAAACCAGGGCGTTGCACATGATCCCGAGGGCAATTGCCTGGACAAAGCCCAATTCGACTTTGGATTTCGCGATATTGAGCGCGGTCAGCCCAACGGCGCCGCTTCCGAACATATATTGTTTGCTGAAAAACATCACCAACACAGTGCCCAGCGAACCGACAAAGTTGCCCAGATAGACGATCAGCCAGTTGCGCAGTAGAGCGCCCGTAGAGACTTTCCCACTTGCCCATGCCATCACAATTAGGTTATTGCCGGTGAACAGCTCGGCCCCGCCGACTACCACCAGGATCAGGCCCAAACAGAAGACCAGTCCGGCTAGTAAACGGTTCATCCCATAGGGCAGTGCGGTAGAAAAAGCGGCTGCTCCTTCGGCATCTT
>CAZAGA010000294.1:0-4705 GCA_964484335.1 uncultured Anaerolineaceae bacterium | reverse complement strand
AGTTGATCACTTTCTTGAAGCGCCTGGAGTGGGAGCTTGGCCGCCGCCCGGGTCTACCGAATGGCCCGCGTCCAATTGATCTCGACCTGCTGTTCTATGACGACCTGGTGCTGGAAACCGACCGGCTGACCATTCCGCACCCGCGCATGGCCGGGCGGGGCTTTGTGCTCGTCCCGCTGGCAGACCTGGCTCCTGACCTGCGTCATCCAATCTTCGACCAGACGATCCGGGAAATGCTGGCAGAATGCGACCAGACCGGAATCGAACCCTTCGCAGGTTGATGACTGCCAGGGCCCTTGCGTTCCGGGATTAACCATATAAAATACTCTCACCAGCTGCGCAATCCCTGAATCTGCAGCTTGAGTTGATGGTTATCTAAGATTTTCAGGAGGTCATCCAATGTCAGAATTTGATGTAAAACCGTTGAACTGGACTCCCGATCCGAATATTGGCTACACAGTAGAACGGCGGGCGGACGGCGGCTTGAACGTGACGTTCAGCAATATCAACCATGCCACCATCCAACACTGGCGCGAATTTGCTTTGGCGCATCTGGAAAATTCAGATCGCCTGACGCGCAATCGCTATGACCTGCGGGCAATCCATAACCTGCCGCACGAAGCGATCGATTACGCTTTGGAGGTTAATACCGACCCTTCGGTGCGGAATATCCGCCTGGCGGTTGTGGTGGTGGATGCGCAGGTGGCGCAGTCGGTGCGTGAGATCGTTGCCCTGAGCACGGGCGGGGTAGAACTGGCAGTTTTCCATGAGCTGGAAGCTGCTGAGGCCTGGCTGTCCCGCCCGCTGACCCTGGTAGTCTAAATATCAATTCTGTAAAAAACAGGCTTCGCCTGTTTTTTACAGAATGAATGCTCATGATGGGTAATTTGCGATTGCCGCAAATGACGGTCGGCCAGTTCCGTTTCGAGTGGGGCAGCCGTACCTATCTGATGGGCATCCTGAATCTCACACCGGACAGCTTCTCGGGGGATGGGCTGGTTGGGGAGGCCGGGATGGTAGACCGGGCGTTGGCCCAGGCGCGCCAGTTCGTCGCCGCCGGAGCGGATATTTTGGATGTTGGCGGAGAAAGCACCCGGCCAGGCGCTCAACCGGTTGGGATAGGCGAAGAGCTGGAGCGGGTTGTGCCGGTGATCCAGGCCCTGGTCAATGAATTTCCAGTCTTGATTTCGATTGATACCTATAAGGCTGCTGTAGCTGAGGCCGCTTTGCAAGCGGGGGCGCAGATGGTCAATGATGTCTGGGGCCTGCGCGCTGATCCTGACCTGGCCGGGGTGGTCGCTCGTTGGCAGGCGCCGGTGATCCTGATGCATAATCGCAGCTCGTGGGCACAAGCTGAAATCAAGGACCGGCTGGGCGGGCGCTATATCGGTGTGCCGTACGAGAACCTGATTGCGGATATCTGCCGCGAGCTGCTTGAAAGCGTGGCGCTGGCCCGGCAGGCCGGGATCTCGGAGGATCGGATCCTGCTCGATCCGGGGATCGGCTTTGGCAAGACGGTTGAGCAGAACTTAGAGTTGATCGACAGGCTGGGTGAAATCCGGGCGCTGGGTTACCCGCTGCTTTCCGGACCTTCGCGCAAATCGTTTATTGGTTATACCCTCGACCTGCCGCCTGACCAACGTCTGGAAGGCACCGCGGCGGCGGTAGCGATCAGCATTGCCCGGGGTGCAGATATCGTCCGGGTTCACGATGTTTCTTTTATCAGCCGCGTGACGCGCATGACCGATGCGATTGTGCGACGATCGCGAGTATAATTACGCCCCATAAACCGAATAATTACCCACGAGAGTGAAAAATGAGCAAAAATTACTTTGGCGCCCGCAGTGTTCTGCAAACCCCCTCCGGAAAATACAATTATTATGCGCTCTCCCGCTTGGAGAAGGATGGCTTGACCAAGCTGGACCGGCTGCCCTTTTCGATCCGGATTTTGCTAGAGTCTTTGCTGCGCCAGTGCAATGAACATGAAATCACGCGCCAGGATGTGATTAACCTGGCGGGCTGGCGCGGCAGCGCCGTGGCACGTCCGGGCCTGCCATTTCAGCCGGCACGGGTGGTGATGCAGGATTTCACCGGAGTTCCGGCGGTGGTTGACCTTGCGGCAATGCGAGCAGCAGTTGCTCGCCTGGGTGGCGATCCGAAACAAATCAACCCGCTGGTGCCGGTCGACCTGGTGATTGACCATTCGGTGCAGGTTGATTTCTTTGCCTCGCCAGATGCACTGAGCCGGAACGCCGACCTGGAGTTTTCGCGCAACCGCGAGCGTTATGAGTTCTTGCATTGGGGCCAGAAGGCCTTCAATAACTTCCGGGTGGTGCCACCAGCGACCGGTATTGTTCACCAGGTGAACCTGGAATACCTGGCGCCGGTGGTTTTTGCAGCAGTGAATGAGGATGGCGAGCGTGTGGCTTTTCCGGATACGGTGGTTGGCACGGATTCGCATACGACGATGATCAACGGCCTGGGGGTAGTTGGCTGGGGTGTGGGTGGGATCGAAGCGGAAGCGGCGATGCTCGGTCAGCCAATGGACATGGTCACGCCGGACGTAATCGGTTTTCGGCTATACGGCGAGCTGCAAGAGGGCGTCACGGCGACTGACCTAACCCTGACGATCACACAACAACTGCGCCGCTTTGGTTGCGTGGAGAAGTTCGTTGAATTTTACGGGCCGGGGCTGGATTCGATTGCCTTGACAGACCGGGCGACGATTGCGAACATGGCCCCAGAGTATGGGGCAACGATTGGCTTTTTCCCGGTAGATACTGAGACATTACGCTACCTGCGCCTGTCTGGGCGCTCGGAAGAGCAAGTCCAATTGGTCGAGGCTTACTGCAAGGCGCAAGGGTTGTTCCGAGACGCCAATACCCCAGACCCGGAATTTAGCAGCGAGTTGGCGCTTGATTTGAGCACGGTTGTACCCAGCCTGGCCGGGCCGAAGCGTCCGCAGGATCGGGTAGCGTTGAGCGAGATGAAGACCACCTTCGAGGCGGCGTTGATCGCGCCGGTGAAGGAGCGGGGATACGAATTGAAACCGGCGGACCTGGATCGCAAAGCGGCCCTGGGCGCCAACGGCGGCAGCGTGGAACTGAAGCACGGTGCGGTGGTGATTGCAGCGATTACTTCGTGCACCAATACTTCCAATCCGGCGGTGATGATTGGGGCCGGGTTGGTGGCGCGCAAGGCGGTGAAACGCGGCCTGAAAGTCAAACCGTATGTCAAGACCAGCCTGGCGCCGGGTTCACGTGTGGTGACGGATTACTTAGAGAAAGCCGGTTTGTTGGAGCCGCTGGCAGCAATTGGATTTAACGTGGTGGGTTACGGTTGCACCACCTGTATTGGCAACTCCGGGCCGCTGCCTGGCGAGGTCGTCAAAGCGATCACCAGCGCCGATTTGGTGGCGGCGGCTGTACTTTCTGGCAACCGAAACTTTGAAGGTCGGGTCCACCCGCATGTGCGAGCTAATTACCTGGCCTCGCCGCCGTTGGTGGTGGCGTACGCCCTGGCAGGGACGGTGGATATCGACCTGGAGCGCGAGCCGCTGGGACTGGACAGCGCTGGCGAACCGGTCTTCTTGAGCGATCTGTGGCCTACGAGCGAAGAAATCCAGCAAACCCTTGCTAACGCGATCAACCCGGGTATGTTCCAGCAGAAATATGCTAATGTATTCTCTGGCAACGAGACCTGGAATAAGATCCCCAGCCTGGCAGGTGATCTGTTTACCTGGGATGAGGGGTCCACGTATATCCAGGAACCGCCATTCTTCATTGATTTCAGCCTACAACCGGGTTCGATCGAGAACATTCGCGCGGCGCGCGCCCTGGCAGTCTTTGCCGACTCGATTACGACTGACCATATCTCACCGGCTGGTTCGATCGCAGCCGATAGCCCGGCGGGTAAATTCCTCATGGAGCAGGGTGTAGCGGCGCGCGATTTCAACTCGTATGGCTCAAGGCGCGGCAACGACCGGGTGATGACGCGAGGTACCTTTGCGAATATCCGTCTGAAAAACCGCCTGACGCCAGGCATCGAAGGCGGGGTGACGGTATATTTTCCAACCAGCGAACGAATGAGTATTTATGACGCGGCGATGAAATATAAGCAGGCCGGAGTACCGCTGGTGATCCTGGCCGGGAAAGAATATGGCACCGGTTCGAGCCGCGATTGGGCGGCTAAGGGTACCAACTTGCTGGGTGTGAAGGCGGTGATAGCCGAGTCATTCGAACGTATTCACCGCTCCAACTTGGTGGGAATGGGCGTGCTCCCACTGCAGTTCAAGCCGGGCGAGAATGTTGACAGCTTGGGACTGACCGGCACAGAAGTCTTCACGATCGAGGGTCTCTCCAATGCCATGCAGCCCAGTGGTGAAGTTACCGTGGCAGCAGTCCGGGAAGATGGCAGCCAGGTGAAATTCCAGGTGATTGCCCGCCTGAACACTGCCGTGGAAGTCGGGTATTACCGTAACGGCGGGATCCTGCATAGTGTGCTGCGCAACATGGTTAAGTAATCTGGAAGAAAAATCGGGCGGTTCAACCGCCCGATTTTTCTTCCTTGCTGAAATAAGACCGACCTTGCAGGAACAAACCCACCTGGGTGACGGCAATCCAGACCAACACGATGGATAGAAAGACTGCTGCGAAGGTGATCAATTGGGGGAAACGGCCGCTCCAGCGGTTTAGAAAATCAAGCG
>CAZAGA010000293.1:0-4705 GCA_964484335.1 uncultured Anaerolineaceae bacterium | reverse complement strand
AGCGTTCTTCCGGCATGGCGCTGCATAACCTGGCGCTCAACCTGGGGATTTTATTAGGCTCGCTGGCGGCGCCGCTGTTGGGCGACTGGGCTGGCCTGCAGACTGCATTGCTGATTGTTGGCGGCCTGCGTTTCCTGGTGGGCGGAATTTTCTGGTTGTGGGGATAGCAGCGGACTACGTTAGATCCCTGGTGATCTGAGTCAAGGCGCGCCATTCTTCCAGGGTCAGCGTTTCAGCCCTGCGGCGGGGGTCGATCCCGGCTGCCTGCAGGCGCTCAACGGCCTGTTCCTGGGTCCAGCCCATTCCTCCAGAGATCGAATTTCGCAAATTTTTACGTTTCTGGCTGAAACCGGCTTTTGCCAGGCGGAAGAAGGTCTTCAAATGGTCGACCGGGATGACCGGCTGGGGATATAGATCGATCCGGACAATGGCTGAATCGACCTGCGGGGCAGGGTAGAAGCTGCCGGCGGGGATGCGCCCAGCCAGGTGCGGCGCGCCATATACCTGGACGCTCAAGGCCAGCAAGCTCAAGTCGCCTGGACTGGCGCACAGACGTTCAGCGACTTCGCTTTGGACGGTCAGGACCGCGCGTTCGGGCTGGCACGGCGCTTCGAGCAGGTGGCGGATTACCGCCGAGGTAATGTAATAGGGGATATTGGCCACGACCTGGTAGGGGGGCGACTGGGCTTCTGGCGAGGAGAGCATCAGGCGGTTCAGGTCCACCGCCAGGATATCACCCTGGACCACCTGTACGTTCGAAAATGGCGCCAGCACAGCCTCCAGGACCGGGATTAATCGGGAATCCAGCTCCACTGCGACCACCCGCTGGGCCTGAACAGCGAGCAAACGGGTCAGGCTGCCCAGGCCAGGGCCGATTTCCAGGACAGCCTGGTCCGGGCCAACCTGGGCGGCTTCGACGACGCGCGCCAGGGCCGCCGGATCGACCAGGAAGTTCTGGCCGAGGCTTTTATCGGGCCGTAAGCCGTATTGCCGGAGCAACTCAGGGACGTTCAGCGGCGGCAGGCTCATGGGCAACTGGGTTCGTTGGGCTGGGTGGGCCAGGTGCCAGCCATGAACTGGTCGATGTAGTCGCGGATGACCTGCGGATCGGCTTCCAGGACGTAGGTGTAATCTTTTTGCTGCGGGCTATATTGGCGACCCGAGGTGAAGATTTCCTGTGGTAGGCTGGTGAAGATGATGTTTTCTCGCTCGAGGCTGGGCAGCAGGCAAGCCAACTGGCCGAGTTGAGCCAGGCTCAGATCAGTCAATACTTGCCCCTGGAAGGCGGCGATGATCTTTGGGATTTTAGGCAGCACTTCAGCTGAAGTCAGTTTCTTCTTCAGCGAGCAGATAACCATATTTTGAAAATCGCCGCGCGTGAAGTCGTTGTAGCGCTTGCGGATGCGGGAGAAGCGCAGGGCTTCATCACCGTTGAAGTGGTGCTGGCCAGCCGTGAAATAGCCCATATCTTCGGTTTTATCATCAATTGGGGTGCCATCGACATCGTTCGGCAGATAGATATCGATCCCGCCGACCGCGTCGACCAGGCGTTTAAAGGTCTCCATGTTGACTGCACCATAGTGGTCGGGACGGAGGCCGAAATTCAAGTCCAGGGTGCGCGCCATCAGGCCTGGCCCGCCGCCTGGCCCGTCATAGTAGCCCATGCCCTCGCCGCCGTACAGGTAAGATTGGTTGAGCTTGCCGTGGGTGATGTCGTAATGATCGCTGATGCCGGGAATTTCGACCCAAATATCACGCGGGATAGTCAGGGCGGTGACCTTGGGGGTGATAAAGTCGACCCGCACGACGCGAATGGCATCTCCCAGGCCGTAGCGGTAATCGTTGGCTTTGCCGTGGTCTGCGCCGATGCCCAGGATGGTCATGACGGGCGGCCCGCCGCATAAGGGGGCCCCGGCAGTTGGCTGGGGTTGATCGGTGGGCTGGGTGGGGATTTCGACAGTGGCGGCCTGGCCGAGGGTGGTAGGGAGCGGCGCAGGTAAGGTAGCTGCTGACTGGTTGCGGGTTGTCTGGGTGGCGAGGAGTAAGTTCTGCGCTGCCGGCAGGGAGGCTGCCGGGGTATAGGTTGGAAGTTCAAGGCCAGGTCCGAGCGGGGCGTTCAAGCGCTGGCGAAGTTTGGGATACCAGATAATTCCTGAGACAGCCAACAAGGCGAGCAAGCCCCCCAAGATGTACCAAATGCGAGCAGATTGCTTCATGCGTGAAATAGCTCCTGATGTACCGGCAATGTTTCGAACAACTGGCAATTATATCATCCAGCAGGGAGCGGGTTGGAACCAGGCGGGAAGCAGGCGGGCTAAGGTATAATCCGACGCGTGAATATGATCCTCCTGGCGCTGCTGGCGGCTGTGCTGGCCCTGATCCTGGAGCGGGGCCTGGCTGGGGCGCCGCTCACCTGGCGCTGGCATTACCGGTGGTCCTTTCTCCTTGGATTCGGTTTGGCGTGGCTTGCCCAGCGACCGGTCAGTAGTTGGGGGGCGGCAGATGCCAGTCCAGCGGCGCTGGTTGGACGCTGGCTACTGGAGCTTGGAGCAGCCGGCCTGGGCGCGTTTACCGGATGCCTATGGGCCACGGCTGTACGTGAGCGCCTATGGGAGGACAATGCCCCACCCCCGGAAGAGATCCAGGTCGCTGTACGGAAGATGCACCAGCAGGCACCTGGTTCAGAGGTGGTAGATCCGCTCGGGAAGCGGATCTTTGACCTGCTGTTAGCTTCGTTTGGATTATTGCTCTCGACGCCGGTCTGGCTGGTGAGCCTGTTCCTGGTCTGGTTCGAAGACCCCGGGCCGGTCTTATTTGTGAAGAACTCGGTCGGCCGTGGGGGGAAGAATTTTCACCAGTATAAAATCCGCTCGATGGTGCGGGAAGCCGAGCAACTTACCGGTCCGGTGTTGTCTCAGGAAGGCGACGAGCGGGTGTTGTGGATCGGCCGGTTGCTGCGCAAGACTGCACTGGATGAGATTCCGCAACTTTTGAACATCCTGGGTGGCGAAATGAGTTTCGTGGGACCTCGCCCGCAGCGCACGGTGCTGGTCTATGAGTATTTGCAGCGCATGCCAGAATACTGCGAGCGGCATCGCGTCCGGCCTGGACTGGCCGGACTGGCGCAGGTGGCGGGGGATTATTTCCTGACGCCGCGCCAGAAATTACGCTTTGACCGGCTATATATCCAGCATGCCAGCCTGGGATTCGACCTGAAGCTGATCTTCCTGGCCTTCCTGATCACGTTTGGGTATCGCTGGAAGAAAAACTGGAACGGCCGCATCCCGCGCCGCTGGCTGCACGGGCGCTAGCGGCTGGCCTGGCGCAGGGCGCGCCAGGCGGCATAATGAATGGCCATCACGATCAGGGCGTTCAAGGCCTGGCCAGTCAGCGTTCCATACACACCCCATTGGTTGATAAACCAGGTCCCGGCGGTGAACATGGCCAGGATAGCCGTCAAGTTGGCAACAAAGATTGGCCGGCTCGAGCGCATCGCTTTCAGCGCGGTTTGGAGCGGCCAGTAGGCAAACCACAAGGCATAAAAGAAGGCCATCAGGATCACACCGTCCGCATAGGCCAGATAGTCTTCACCGTAGAGCAAATTTAGCAGGGGGCGTCGAAAGATTGACGCCAACGCCAAGAGACCCAAGATGGGTCCGGCAAAGAGCAGGTAGGTCTTGCGGAGCAACTTTTCCAGGCCGGGAAACCCCTGCTGGTGATAGGTGCGAGCAGCGCGCGGGCTGAGGAAGGTGTCAATTGCCCGCAGGAGGAGTTGGACCGGCTGGACCAGGTTCTGGATGACCCGGTAGGCCCCGGCAGCGGCAAAGCTGATCATTCCGGCCGTCAGGACCGGGTAGAATTCCACCGAAACCCAGTTGGACAGGCTTGCGCCGAGCATGAAGCGCCCGAAGCGCCAGTTACGCTGCCAGGTCTCCGGCAGGCTGGCCAGGTCGCGCGTCCAGTAGCGCCGGGTCTGCCACAAGCCAAGCAGCAAGGCGACCAGCGAGCCGAGACTGATGGCTTGCAAGCCGGCGATGCCGGTCAGAGCTCCTTGTGCTGCCCACCAGAAGACCAATCCCAGCCGGACGGCATTGGAGAGGGCGGTATTCAGGACGGCGTTGAAGACATCGCCGCGGGTGTACATGAGTCGGCGAATATATTCCTGGAGTTGCCACCACAGAAAAGCTGACCAGAGGGTAAACAAGGCTGGCCCGGCGGTGTCGTTGCCAGTTTCGGTGACGATCCAGCCGGCCAAAGCGACAAAGGCGGCCGAGAGGACAGCCAGGGCGACTTGAATCAGGGTGGTGGCGCTGGCGTAGCGTTTGAATTCGGCTGTATCCATCGGTGCGCCGAAAGTATTCAAGGGCTGGATGGTCAAGCCTTCCTGGACGGCGCGAGCCAGGCGCAAGGTGGTAAAGCCAACGCCATAAACGCCCAGCTCGGTCAAGGAAATGTTGCGCGCCAGGATGACTGTGGCGGTGAAATTGGCCAGGCTGATCAGGCCCTGGTCGATGGCGGCTAGGTAGCCTTCGCGGGCGCCCTTGCCGGAGAGCAACATCGCCAGGCGCGCGGTCAGGTCGGGCAGGCGGGCAGTCCGCCGGGCAGGTTCGGGTTCGGGAAGGGGCAGGCTCTCGGGAGTGGGCACGATCGGTGCAATCCGGGTGGTTAAAATGTGACCGGGCAGGCTACCCGGCGGCACCCAGAA
>CAZAGA010000292.1:0-4710 GCA_964484335.1 uncultured Anaerolineaceae bacterium | reverse complement strand
AAAACAAGCCAAACGACATAAAGACGACGCCAATCCCCATCGCCAGGATGACATACACCACACCCAGGATTGGCGCTGGACCGCCAAGCAGGTTGCCCAGGGGCGTCAGCGCGGTTCCGGTCGTTTCGATCAATTCCTGGGCGGGGATCGATCCATTGACCGCCACCAGCCACAGGCTGTAGAGCCCAATCGCCGTCAACATGGCGGCAATATTCCCCCGCATCAGCGCGCTCCCCCCCGGATCGCGCCGCAGGACCACCTTGGCGCTATTGGCTGCCGAGGTATGCCCGAAAAAAGCTGCCAGGACCACCCCGAAGACCAGCTCAAATATGACCGGGTCAAACGTTTGACCATCTACAAAGGGAAGATTGATCCGCAGCAGGTTTTCCAGCTCGATGTGAGGGAAAGCCGATAGGCTCAGCAGGATCAGGATCAAGATATTGACCATTCCGATCACCAGCGCAGAGGCTACGGTCGCGTTCATCCCTTCGCCACGCAAATAATAAATTGAAGCCAGCAGGATCAGGACACACCACAGCAGTGGGCTGATCCCGGATAAATCCGCCAGGGTGGCGGAAATCCCAACATAATAAGCAACCAGGCTAATGCAATTCAATAAGAACAAGACCGGTAGGAGCGTCGTACTGCCGGCTTTCCCCAGGTAATCCCCCACCAGGCGCCCAAAGTAGGCATTCCCATAACGGATATTGCCATTGCGCGTGATTGCCTCGACGATTCCCATCACCGTTAAAAGGTTGACAAGCCCAAAGATAATCAAAAAAGCCACCCCGGCAACCGGTCCCACCAAGGCCAGGGCGATCGGCAAAGCCAGGATGCTCCCGCCGACTGTCTCCGTAAGGGTGAGTGAAAAAGCTGTCCAAAACGGCGGCAGCCTTTCCAGCCGGTTGGAGATGCGCGAAGAAAACCAGCGTAGCTTTTGAATGACGGGGATCGTATCGGCGAAAATAGTCTCGACCGGCTGTTGAAATAACCGGACGAAGGCCTGCTGGACATCTACTGATTCAAGGCCAAGCGCCTCTCCGATAGCCGGGATATCCTGACGGCGGAAGGTATATTTTTCCGAGAGCTTTTTTGCCAGGGCAGCCCGCTGGCTGGGATCGGCCGGAACGAGGCTGCGCCATTCCGGTGTAAACCTTTCGAGATCCTGGATGGTCGGCTGGAGCGGCAGATCGCGTCCCTGTGCGAGGGCAGCCAGGAAGGCTTTTTCCTGATCTTCGGCAGTTTTCGCAGGCAGGTAACTGCTCAATGCCTGCCTGGATTGGATAACTAACTGGATCGTCCGGCCTTCAATCGCAAACAGGATCGTACCGGCCCGCCGTAAAGGCAACCCATCAAACAGGTTATACCCACCAAAAAAAGATCCCTCTTCGGACATACGGCCAGCCTTGTTCTTTCGGTAGAGGTAATAGGAAAAAAGGGCGAATAGTGCGCAAATTCTACCCCACAAGTCCTAATTTGTGGGATCAATTATGGTAAGATTTACCCTGGAGCTTAAGATGCCAGGTGAGCCTCTCCCCCTCTTCCAGATCCAGGTCATACCCGCCAGCCGGCTCTCCCCGGCTCTGCGGTCAGAGATCCTCGCCCTGTGCCAGCGCGCCTACGAAGAAGACCTTGGCCCGCTCTTCGAGACCTTCCAGGGTGCGGTCCACCTGCTCGGTTGGAGCGCCGGTCGCCTGGTCTGCCACGCCCTGTGGGTCACCCGTTTCCTGCAGGCCGGCAGCGGTCCCCTGCTGCGCACCGCTTATGTCGAGGCCGTCGCCACCGAACCCGACCAGCAGCGACGCGGCTATGCTGCGGCGATTATGAGACACCTGGTCGAAGAAATCCAGGACTACGACCTGGCGGCGCTCTCGCCCTTCAGCGTGGCCTACTACGCCCGCCTGGGCTGGGAGCTATGGCGAGGCCCGCTCTTCATCCGCCAGGAGGATGTGCTGCTGCCCAGCCCGGAGGACGAAGAAGTAATGATCTACCGCTTGCCGCGCACGCCGCGCCTTGATCTGCACGACTCGCTTTCGGCCGAGTGGCGCGCGGGAGAGCTGTGGTAGGAGTCTGGATAGCGATCTTTAAACCATTTCCCAATCCAGATCCCAGACCCTCAAGGTTCCATCTGCACTGCCAGAAACGACTCGGAAGCCTTCATCAATAACACACAGGGCAGTGACCGCATCAATGTGCCCGGTTAACGTTCGCAGGCAGGCGCCGCTGGAAATCTCCCAGGCGCGCACCACACAATCATCGCCCCCCGAAAAGGCAAAACGCCCATCGGGTGTAACTGCCAACGAGCGCAGCGCTTGAGGGTGCGCCGCCCATTTTTTGATACAGCGCAAGGCCGGGAAAAGCTGCCAGGCCCGGATCTCACCATTTTCATGACCCGACAACAACGTCTGCCCATCGTGGGTGAAAACGACCGCATGCACGGCATCGTCGCCGCCCAGGATCAGGACCTGGTGAGCGCCACTCTCAGGATTCCATACGACCAGGCTGCCATCATTGGCCCCCGCCGCGCAAACCTGCCCATCCGGCGAACAGGCCAGGCAGCCGAACCAGTTCTCACGCGACCGCATACCGGGAATCTCAAACGAATGGTCAAATTCGATCCGCTCCTGGCCGGCAGCGATCAAGAGCTGGTACACAGCCAGTTCCGGCTGCGATAATCCACTCGTCACCAACCAACGCCCATCGGGAGAAACCACCAGGCGGAGCTGGCTATTGATCGTTTGTGTCGCCAGCAGACGATTGTTCTTCCAGTCCCACAACTCCAGGAGACTGTATCCCCTGACTACCAGCAAATGGCTGTCTGGCGAGCGATCATCCGCAGAAACCAGGCCCAGGCCGGTGATATTGACGCTTCGGCCGGCTAATTCTTGGAAACAAACCCCGTTTTGTAAATCCCAGGCTTTCAAGCCGCCGCCATAACCTCCAGCCAGCGCATAATGCCCATCCTGGGTGCAAGCCAGGGTGAAAATAGCTTCACGATTATGTTGGATCGTTAGAATACACTGGTCGAATAGCAGGCCTTTCTTCTGCTTGTTCACCCGCCCAACCTGCCGCCACAAGGCCAACCACTCTGGATCACGCTCAAAGCCGGGCAACGCTTTCACCCGCATCAATGCCTCCTGGGCGGTGGTTACCTGGCCCAGCTCCAACGCACGACGAGCCGCCTCCAGGTCTTCCCGCGCTGCCAGGGCAAGCTTCCTGAGCTGGTAAGTTTCCGCCGGGCGGCTCAATTCTAACCCGGCCTCCTTCGCTGCGATCCCCTCCAGGCTCCACAGGTACATTTCATATGGCTGCACCATTTGGATCAGGTTGGGTTCGCTCTCCGCCGCCAGCGCCAGGCGCCCATCGGCAGATAAGGCCATCGCCCTAATTTCATTACGCTGGACAAAGGTGCGCAGGCAGCGCCCTTGTTCCAGGTCCAGCAGCCGGAGGGTATGATCGATGCTGGCCGTCAGAGCGCGTTTTCCATCCGGCGTCAGTTCGAGGGCGGTGACATATTCCTTATGCAATCCAAACCGGTGGATTGAGCACCCGCTTTCAAGGTCCCAGGCAATGACTGTGTGATCTCCGCTCCGGGTTACCGCCCGTTTGCCATCCGGTGTAATTTTTATCTCATACACATGTGATGAGTGTCCCGTCAAGACAGACCGGCACTGCCCGGTACTCCAATCCCACTGCCGTAACGAGCCGCCCCCATCCCCCGAGAGCACTGTCATGCCATCCCGAGCGACCTCAATGGCGGTGATCGCTTCGCAATGGCCTTCCAGGGTCCGGGTGATTTTTCCGCTGCGCAGCTCCCAGGCGCAAATTTGCCCGTTATTAAACCCACCCAGGATATGCCCACCATCCGGGGTAACCGCCAGGGTATCCAGGTCCTCATTCTTGCTCCGGAAGGTGCGCACACAGCGCCCTGTTCCGATCTGCCAGAGCCGGACCAGCGGTTCGTAATCCTTGGTGTAACCCCGGGCGATTACCTGCTTTCCATCAGGGGTCAATAACAGGCTCTTCCCCATGCCGTCAAGGTCATTTCCGTCCATCACCTGCAGGCAGGCGCCGGTTTCGAGCGACCAGACCCGGATTGTATGGCTGTCTGCACTAATCAATTTTTCCCCATCGGGGGTCAGGCAAACCTGGCTCACGGCGTATTTATGACCCGCCAGCCGGAAGGCCAGCGATCCGCTGCTGACCCTCCAGACCAGGACGCTGTTATCTTCATGAGCGCCGCCGCCGCCGGCCAGGATGGCATAGCGCCCATCCCATGAAAAAGCTGCCGCCCGCATCGGCTGGTTATAGCGGAATTTCTGCAAACAACGCCCCGCCTGCGCCTCCGAGAGCCTGTCCCGGGCGGTTTGCACCTCAATCTCGCCGGGCGAGAGTTGTAGAGCTTCATCGAAAGCCCGGGCAGCAGATTCGGCGTCGCCGCGCAGGGCGTGGACCGTGCCCAGCAGGTAATGCGCTCGCCAATAGCCTCGCTTGGCCATCACCGCTGCCTCCAGCGCCTGGACCAATTCCAAATCGTCGGGCTGCTCGCCGGTTTGCCATTGCCACAAGCCGAAGTTATAACTGGTTTCCAGGTGCAGGGGATCGATTTTTTTGGCCGCTTCCCAGGCCTTCCGGGCTTCTGGTCCTTTATCGATATCCAGCAGGCTCAAGGCCCGGTTATTCAGGCTGTCGGCGCGCAGCTCAACATCG
>CAZAGA010000291.1:0-4737 GCA_964484335.1 uncultured Anaerolineaceae bacterium | reverse complement strand
TTCATACGTTCCCAGGTTTTCCCTCTTCATCGTCTTCGGGTTCAATATATTCTTCAACGTTGGCCGGGGTTCCGCCTTTGCCGATTAACTTCTTAATAAAATTAACGATCGCCCGCCAAAAAATCAACAAGAAACCAACCACCGCAGCCAGGATTGATGCCAATGGCATGATGGTCTCTGGGCCCAGGTAGAAAAGCGGGCCAAGCACATAAAAAAAATGTTGTGAAAAATTTATACCCGAACCGAACATCTCATTGCTCCTTTCGGATGTCACTTGCAAGGCATATTCTTATTAAATTATCGATTATGGTGCATGTAGTGTAAAAGTTTATCACAATTATTACCTTTGTTGTCTAATTATTACAAAATCATCCTTTTGTTTCTTGAAATTCATCCACCTTTCTGTAACACCGCCATGTAGTGAACCGAAAATGGGCGGAATCGGCTGCTTTCCAAACGATTCTCCAGACTGAGGAGGCAAGCAGTCATGGTTTTCGGTAAGAAATCCGGAATGAACGTAAAATACTGCAGATCCAACAATAGCAAGCTCTGCAGGCCGCTCCAAGCCTCCGGATTAATCCAGTATTCAGTCCCTTCATCAATACTTCGTAAGATCGGAAATAGATAACCCATATAAAATCGGAAGAGAGGATTGTGAGGATTGGTCTCATGGACGATGAACACACCTCCTGGCTTGAGGATCCTGCTCACTTCATCCGCAACCCGAGCCTGGTATTCTGCGCCGGGCAAATGGTGGAGCACCCCAATGGTGTAAACAAAATCCAGGCTGTGATCGGGGTAAGGAAGCTGAAGTGCATCCGCCTGCACAGCAGAAACACCAATCTGGCGAGCATGGCGAAGCAGATTAAAAGCCATGTCAACCCCATAGATTGAATACGATTCTTTGTTTAATGATTGGCACTGCAAGCCTAAACCGCATCCTAAATCCAAGCCAGTCCCTTGACGGATTCCGGCATCAAGCAAAGCCTGATGTAATTTTTGGCTTTTTTTCTGAAAAAGATGTTGCCAGACATGGTCAGAGAACTGCGCCCGGTAATCAATGGCAATTTGGTCAAAGTGAAGATCGCTCAAGCCAGCTTGGGAAACCGGCTTCCATTGCTGCAACAAAAATATCGACCCCAAAATCAACACCACCGCCATGCTAGAGGTGCGGACCAGAGTAACGGCCAGGATGCTACTCGAGATATTGACCTGACTCTGTTCCAATAACAGGATCAAAATACTGCCGGTCACACCAAAACCGGCCGGAGCGAGGGTAATACCGCCCAACAAAGTTGCCAGGCTGTATATATTCATACCCACAAAGGGGGATAGTTCAATTCCCAAGCTGGTAGCAGAGAAGTAAACCAGCAAAGTGGGTGGAATCCAAACCAGCAGTGAAATCCCGAGCGCCTGGAAAATTACCTGGCGAGAAAAAAGACCTTCGAACCCACTCCACGAATAGCCAATCCGGGGCAAGAGGCTATTTACGAGTCCACCGATTACAAAGGCAGTCACCCCAAAAGCCAGCGCAGCCAAGGCTCCCCACCAGTTCGATGCTGTGAAAAAACCAATCACTCCCAGAGCGGCAAAATCTAGCAAGCGCTCCAGGAGCATTGGAATAACTGTGCGGGAAATAGGTTGGTTAAATTTTCTGCGCAGCAGAACACTGCGCAGAAAAAACTCTCCAATATAAGCCGGGGTGGCGATGCCCACCAGAGAGGCCAGGTATATTGCCAAGCTGGGACGGGTAGGCAAGCGGATGCCCTCCCGGCGCAGTAAAAACTGCCAGCGGAAAAACCGAGCCAGTAAGTAAAAAAGCGTAATTGCAATGGAAGGTAAGATGTACCAGGGATTAGCTTGCAGCAGCCCGGCAGTTAATTCCTGACTGCCGATCACCCGAATCCAGGAAGTCACGATCAAAACCGCTATACCAATGGTCAGCAGGAAAATAAAAACTGGCCGGGTGAGCGACTGTTTCAAGGCTGCACTCCTAACCGGTTAAGCAAAGGATCAAGATCCAATCCCCAACCAGTCAGCACATCGACTAGGTTGTAGATCCGCGGGCCATTTATTAAAGGCACTGAGCGAAAGATCAAACCACGCGGCAAACTATAAAGCAGGCTGCCGGCTGGCGTCGGAGGTCGCAAACCTTGTAAATCTTTTAAAGTTTTAAGATCACGAACATAGATGTGAAATTGTTCCTGGCTAAGCAATAACCCCCAACCCAAGGGAGGCGCTTTCGCCTGATCCTGAATTAAAATAACCGTATCAACAGCACTGGAGGGATGATGGGCATAATAATTCAATACCAGGGGCGAAGCGCCATAGCTTAAGTATGGCACCAAGGGATCCCAATCATATGGGAATATTTTTGCCAGGAGCATCGAGCTACGATACACTGTTGAATCCAGGTTTTGATAATCGCCAGTGGCAACCCGGATTGCGCTCCCGACCTGGCGTCCAGACAGGTCGATTTCTGGATTAGCCGGTAGTGATAAATAGAAAGCCAAAAACCCGAGCAATAAGGAGGCCATTCCAAAAACTACTGGACGGACTTGCTTGTTGAATCGGTCAATCCTCCAAAAAACAACCAGAGGCAAGATCATGGCTGGGATGTAGTAATGAAGGACGGTGTAGCCCTGAATGTAAAAGAAAAGAAAATATGCCAGGCAAACCAGAGATAGGGTTTTCCCAATCCGATCTTGCCAGCGCCAGGCTAATAAGGAGAGAGCTGGCAATATCCCGCCGGGAACAACCATAAATAAAACCCGCCGGACATCCTCCCACTGAAGAAATGCCAGACGGCGCAATAAGCCAAGTACTTGATATTCGTCTCCGGGAGTGGGGTAGCCAATCCAACGCAGGAAAGGGGTCAACCCCAGGCTGCCAAGTTGAAATAGGAAGATGACTCCCAGGATTCTCCCAAAATCATTCCAGGGGACCGGTCGCCAGAGAAGGAGGATAACCCCTAAGAAAAGAGCGACCAGCAATAGGGCACTCGGCAAGGCGGTCATACACAAGACCAGGAATAACACCCACCAACCCGTTTCTCGACGCAGATAGGCCAGGATGAAGCCAAAATAAGTAGCCAAAAATAATGTATCTTGTGTGGCTGGCAGAGCCAGGTCGGCAGAATATGGGGAATAGGTCGCGCTGTAAGCCAGGGTGATTGTGTAGATCACCAGCGCCAACCAAACCAACCAATTTTCCCACGACTTTAATGGTCGCCAGCGTTCGTGTTCAATTAGCGCCAAAAGGCTGGCGAATAAGGCCACCAGGAACAGGATATAAGGGAGGCGGATCGAAGCTTCATACTCCCCGAATAAACGAAAGTACCATGAGCCAGGATAAGCAAACAGCAGGGATGAAAGCCCAGGGAATGAAGCTACTTCTCCGGCTGCAGGATCCCAAAAGGGTAAAGCCTGTTGTCCCAGTAAGCGGACCACCTCCATGGCATGCGCGCCATCACCGTTGAAGCTCTCCCAGTAGAATTTTGGAGCTAATCCGACTAACAACAGCCAGGGGGTAACTAGCATAGAGAACGTTGTCTTCCGGAAGCCTGGTAGGTTGGATTGGATCTCGAAGCGATTCCCTGAACGGATCCGATAAAACGAAAAAAGCATACCCATTAAAAATACAACCAGGATCATCCCGATAAAAACCAGACCTTTGATCGGCATGCTGGATTCACCTTGCAAAATTACAATGGGCAAGCTATTGATGACCAGGGCTAAACCAAAAGCACTGATGATCCAATTGCTAACCTGGCGAGAAGCTGGGCGGGTGACGAGTGCGATCAGAGCTGGGGAGAGGAAAAACAAGCTAGCGCTGAGAACGACCAGGGGTCCCCAAATATAGAGTAGCCAGGTTTGTTCAGGGATAAAATACAGGTTGCGATCATTAATCTGATCCACAAGGCGGAAGATCCGGCCGATCGTATTGTAGCCAAGGATAGCCGGCAGTGAACCCAGGATCAGAAACGCCGCACAAGCCAGCAGCTTCCGGTAATCCTGCCCCTGATCTCGTCCATCTGCCTGCGGCTGGCTGGCAAGGCCAGAAAACTTAGGCATTGGCTTTCCCTTCAATTGGCCACCAAATGATGAGTAAGAATAAGCCAGCCAGGAACAAGATCGGCACAGAAGAAATTTCCCCAGGAAACCAATCTCCGAGTGCGCTTTGCATGCGATTGATCGTAGTCAAGGCAGGGAGCTGCACCCCATTAAGAAGGAGCTTCAAGATCGGGCCAAACACGCCCAACGAATTCTCCACATCCCGGTACATGGCCAAGGCCCAAGCCTGGACAAAGGCCAGTAAGATGACCACCCGCCGCAGCAGGATTGGCAGCCGATCCATGGTTACTGCAGTGAGAAGAAAAAGGAACGGAATCAGCGCGGTGAGGTAGCGAACACCACTGTTATATTGCAGGCGAGAAAAATTATTGGCACTACAAAAAATCCACAAACCTATCGCGAGTAAGATAATGAAGCTCGCTTCCAGCTTTGGAATTCGCCGGTTTTCACCACGATCGATAATAGGCGATAGGAGCGACAACAGCAAAAGCGGCGCCGATGTAAACAAACCATAGCGTAGATCAACGAGCAGCAAAACCAGCAGGTCTCGTTGCGGAAAACCCAATCCTTGATACCCAAATCCACTGTAATCGGTGGCAGTCATCCAATGCTGGGCGGGTAAAAATGGATTCCCAAAGCTTTTCCACTGGTAAAACCAAAGCAG
>CAZAGA010000290.1:0-4761 GCA_964484335.1 uncultured Anaerolineaceae bacterium | reverse complement strand
TCCTGCAATTCAAACTGCTCTCAAAACAATCTCCCGAGGTAGCCGAGCGCTTGACTAAAGGCGTAGAATTTATCGTTCGTTCGGTAGACGGACGCCGGGAGGTACCACCAGCCAGCGGGCCAACCTTTGGACTGATGATGCCGTTGTTCATCGCGATGGCCTTTCTTTTCCTATTGTTGATGAGCTCGGGATATACCATGACCGCAATCGCCGACGAGAAGGAAAACCGGACCATGGAGGTGGTCCTGACCTCGATTACCCCGCTCCAATTTATTGGAGGAAAAATCCTCGGTGTAGTTGGGATCAGCCTGACCTTACTGCTTTCCTGGGCTCTGGTAGCAGCAACCGGAATCCTGATTGGCAGGCAAGCCGGAGTTGCATGGTTGAGCGATTTACGGATGGACTGGGGCAGCATATTGGGCACGGTATTGGTAGCGATCCCTTCGTATGTCCTGGCATCGGCATTGATGGTGGCGATTGGCGCCCTGGTGAGCACAGTTCAGGAAGGCCAATCAATCAGCAGCCTGTTTGCTGTGTTGCATATTGCACCGCTCTATGTGGGTTGGTCTTTTTTGAATAATCCCCAAAGCACATTAGCAGGCTGGTTGAGCATGCTACCATTTACCTCGCTAATGACGATTAGTTTACGCAATCTATCCACAATTGTCCCGACCTGGGAGATTGCGGTCAGTATACTGGTCCAAAGCCTATGCGCCTTGGGAGCGATCTGGCTGGCCAGCCGCGCCTTCCGATTGGGCGCATTACGGTATGGACAAGGCCTTAAAATCAGCCGGTTATTTAAGCTGGGTAGGGCAAGGTGAGGTTGAGCCGATGCGCCGAACTATTCTAATCCTTAAGCATGAGTTCAGAAAAACCCTGCGGAATCCAGGCTATGTGCTGTTTGCATTCATCATTCCAGTCACGGTCGTGCTGATCTTAAGCGCCATCCGATTTTTCAAGCAGCAATCTGGCAGCCAATCGCCAGCCGGCACAGAAGCACCAGAAAGCTTTGAGATCAAAATTGAGGGGTACGTCGACCTGAGCGGCTTGATCCGCCTGCTCCCGCAGGACATTCCCAGCGACCGGTTGATCCGTTTTGAAGATGAACCGTCTGCCCAGGCAGCACTACGGGGCGGAAAAATTACAGCTTATTATATTATTCCAGAAGATATCGTCCATCGCGGCCAGGTTTTCTATGTCTACCCGGATACCCGGTCTTACCTGGATGACGGTCAGGCCTGGGTAATGGAAAGAACCCTGTTTTTCAACCTGCTTGAAGGGGATTCTGGGTTGACAGATTGGGTCTGGAATCCGATCTGGAATACCAAGGCCACCAGTCTGGCTTCCGGGCCCGAAACGCAAGCCGGTGATTGCTCTCGCCCTGGAGCAGAGTGTGAAACGAACAACCTGGTCCGTTATATCCCCTCGTTTATGGTGGCGCTGTTTTTTATTTCTTTCATGACCAGTTCCAGTATGCTATTCAATAGCATTGGAATTGAAAAAGAAAACCGGATGATCGAAATCTTGATGAGCTCTGTCAGCCCGGAGCAAATCCTCGCTGGAAAAACTCTTGGGCTGGGATTGGCCGGTTTACTACAAACGATTGTGTGGCTAGGCTCCATTTATTTCTCCACTGACCTGGACAATTCGGCGCTCCGCCTTCCAGAGAACTTTTCGTTTCCAATCGATATTTTGATCTGGAGCCTGGCGTTTTTCCTGGGCGGTTATGGGCTGTATAGCAGCCTGATGGCTGGCGCCGGGGCGATGGTGCCCAAAATGAAAGAAGCAGGAGCAGCCAACTATGTGGCGATGTTTCCCTTGCTGATTGGCTATGCCATCGGGATAATGGCGCCCATGGCAGGCATTGCCAACTCGCCTCTGCTGGTGTTCCTGAGTATTTTTCCTTTAACTTCGCCAGTGGTCATGGTGATGCGCCTGACGAACGGTAATCCTCCCCTTTGGCAGGCGATTCTGGCCTTACTGTTGCTGTTTGCAACGGTTATTTACGCCCTGCGCGCGGCGGCCAGGATGTTCAAAGCTCAAAACCTGCTATCTGGCCAGCCCTTCTCGTTAAGTCGTTTTCTACAGGCAATCGCAGGCCTGTAATTTCATGGCGTAGTAAAGTGCCTTTCATCGGGATGATCGCGTGCATCCGTTGGACATAAGAGGAGCAGCGAGCGAGACGGCGCGCCTCCCAAATTAAACCAGCGATGGGGCAAGCGCGCTTCGAACAGCAAGCTATCGCCTGGTTCCAGGATATATTCAACATCCTCCACGCGGTAGCTGATCTTACCCTCCAGGCAATAAACAAACTCGAGTCCGGTGTGGACAATCGGATTTTCACCGCTATCCGAATGAGGCTGGAGAACTATCTCAAAAGGTTCAAGTCCAGGAATGGTAAACCCGGCCCCTAAATCCGCCAACATCCCATGGGCAAAGTTGATCAGCGATCGATCCTCAGCCTTTTGGAAAATGATCGATTGAGGCGTAGCCCGGGTCTCAAAAAAAGCGGTAATGGGTGTATTTAAAGCGGAGGCAACTTGCTGCAATGTGCTGACGCTGGGCGAGGTCTTGCCATTCTCAATCAAACTGAGGGTATTGACATTCAGACCACTTAATTCTGCCAGGGCACGGATCGAGAGGCCGCGCTGGGTGCGCAACTCCCGCATCTGCCAGCCCACATTAACCTCATCAGCAGGAAGAGATGATTTAACGCGATTTCTCATTGAAAATCAACCTGTTATTTTCGATGTGAACAAGAATAGCTTATCATGAGCAGGAATTTCACTGGCAAAGATTTTTGTACATACTGGTCACAGTCACCAGATAAGAACATCAAAAAGGGTTAGGGCAAAACGGGAGAAGTGTGCTGCCAATCACACCTCCCCCGCTGCTGAGGAGAATGCCCTTCCCGTTAAAGGACCACATTAATTATTGGTTTTACCCAGAAGCGTGGACCGGGACACCGATCTTTGCTGCAAGATAATATCCAAACCAACGTGGCAACCAATATTATAGTATTTTATGGTGGTTTAATCCAGGGTAAAAACCATTATTGTAGACACATGCAGCCAGTATTTTCCCGACTTAAAGCCTGTGCTCCTCCTGACAAGCAGCCCAGACAGCAGCCCCAATGACTCCGGCGTTGCTCCCAAGCTGGCCCAGCACCAGCTCGACTTGCTCAACTGGCATCACCGAGACACGCTCGTGCATACTGCGCTGCATTGGCTCCAACAACAATCGCCCGGCCTGAGACACCCCTCCAGTGATGATAATCCGCCTGGGACCAATGGCTGCACAAATGCTCGATGCCGCCACTCCAAGAAAAAAACCCGCTTGTTCGAAAATGTCCGCTGCGATGACATCGCCTTGTTCAGCAGCCTGGGCAATTAATTCGGGCGTGATCCGGTTCAGGTCGTATTCACATAGCTCGGCAATCCGGGTGGTCAGACCTTGGGCGACGGCTTTCATCCCCATTGCAGCAATGGCAGGTCCTGAAGCGTAGGCTTCCAGGCAGCCATAATTGCCGCATCCACAGCGGGGGCCATTGAAATTAATCGTGGCGTGGCCCAGCTCACCGCCTGTGCCACCAATTCCCAGATGAAGCTGCCCATTAAGAATCAGCCCACCGCCAATGCCTGTACCAATTGCGAGCACCGCCACCGTATCCACCCCGCGACCCGCGCCGAATTTCCACTCTGCAAAGGTGATCAAACGCACGTCGTTCAAGATGGCCGTCATCAGGCCTGTCAAGTGAGCGATCGTGTCTCGCAGCGGAATATGCGGCCAGGTACCGGGCAGGTTGGGCAAGAATAGCGTCTCACCTCGCTCCAAATCGAGCACGCCCGGCACGCCAATCCCAATTCCCCCAATTTCCGACTTGGAGCAGCCAGCCGCATCGCAAACCTGCAGGCATAGGTCAGCCATGCGCTCCATCACCGCTGCTGGGCCTTCACGAGCCAGGGTAGGAATACTGGCGTGGTGTAACACCACGCCAGTTTCCACATCAACCAACGCAGCCCGCAGGTTCGTCCCGCCCAGGTCACAACCGATGAAGCTATTCATCAGTGGATATAGGGCTTCAGAATATCCCGCGAGAGGTAGAAGCCGCGCTTTACCAGGTCTTCAGCCCCTTCAAACGCTCGATCCTCATGCTCGATGCTGACCACGTAATCGTAACGCACGGCGGTCAGAGCAGCGAAGAATTTCGCCCAATCCATGTCCCCCAGGCCCGGCAACCGGGGAACCTGCCAGCCCATTCCCTGCGACAGTACACCGTGGTTATATAGCCCTTCACGGTCAATGTGCAAGTCTTTGGCATGGACATGGAAAATCCGGGAAGAAAATTCCCGCACCACCCGTTCGTAATCGATCATTTGCAGGACCAGGTGGGAGGGGTCGAGATTGAGGCCGAAGTTGTCATCCGGGATGATCTCCCACATTTTACGCCAGATCGCAGGGGTGGAAGCCAGGTTATCGCCGCCTGGCCATTCATCCAGAGAGAAAATCATCGGGCAGTTCTCGATCGCAATCTTGACCCCATGCTCGCGGGCAAAACGGACAATCGGCGGCCAGATTTTGGCATAATCTTCCAGGTTCTGAGGCACGGTTTTGTTCTTATCCTTGCCGACAAATGTGCCCACGATCGGAACTTCTAACAGTTCAGCAGCCTCAATCACTTTTTTAAGATGGTTGATCACCAAGGCGCGATGATCGGGGTCCGGATGAAGCGGGTTGGGGTAATAACCCAGGGATGAAATC
>CAZAGA010000289.1:0-4805 GCA_964484335.1 uncultured Anaerolineaceae bacterium | reverse complement strand
TACGTTACCACAACAATTGTCGATTATTCTGGCAGCCCTTTTACACTGCAATACCTGACCAGCCTGATTGAAAACCCATATGTCCGGATCATCAGCCAGTACACCCCCGGCTCAAAGGCCGATGTGGAAATATTTCTCGGCAGAGATTGGGCGAATAACAATCCTCTCCCCTGAAGCACGACTCACGGCACTGAGAAAACCACCCATAGAAAGATAACCAACCATAAAATCGCACTCATCCCCAGGACCACGCTGAAAGCTGGTTTACGAGTTTTATGCCGGAAGTAAGACCGCCCCAACCAGCCGCCCAGGAAACCACCGGCCAGCGCCAGGCCATGCAGAATGATTTCTGGGGCGCGCAATCCCCCACTCTGGGCCTGCAGCTTGTCATAGCCGTACATAGCGAAAGTTACCACGTTTATTGAAACAAACCAGATTAGCCAGGGATTCCAGTTGGTCCTCGAGATCAAAAATGCACTGATAACCAGGACGGAGAAGATGGCAACCAGAGTGAAGATTTCTTGGGGAGAACGGCGACGCATCCGGCAACTCCTTCGTAGCGAGAATAAATCTTACCTCTACTTCAGGTATTATACTCCCGCCCCAAAGGCGAACCAGCCAGACACAATCCAGGTGTGGTAAACTTTGAGTGCTTAGGAAAAGGAGGCCAAGATGTGCGGCCGTTTCACCCTGACAACGACTCCCGAACAATTGAGAGCAGCCTTCACCGGGCTCAGTGTATCTGATGAAATCCAACCCCGGTTTAATATCGCTCCGAGCCAGCCGGTGGCCGTGGTGGTAAACGATGGAAAATTTCAGGTGGATTATTACACCTGGGGGTTGATTCCATCCTGGGCTAAAGACCCGACGATTGGCAACCGGCTGATCAATGCCCGTGCGGAAACCCTGGTTGAAAAACCAGCTTTTCGCTCAGCTTTCCGCCGCCGACGCTGCCTGGTCCTGGCAGATGGCTTTTATGAATGGCGACAAGAACCCGGAAAGCGCACCAAAACACCAATGTTAATCAAAATGAAATCCGGGCTGCCGTTTGCCTTCGCCGGCCTTTGGGAAAACTGGAATACCCCAGATGGATCCAATATCTTATCCTGCACGATTATCACTACTGAGCCGAACCAGTTGATGCAATCGATTCACAACCGCATGCCAGTGATTCTGCCCGAAAATGCTTTTCCAGCCTGGCTTGAGGGGCGCGAAGGTAATCTCCCCCAGCTCCAACCATTGCTGGTCCCATATCCAGCTGAGGCGTTAACCGCTTTTGAAGTTTCGACCCTGGTAAACAGTCCAGCGAATGAAGATCCCCGCTGTATCCTTCCGATCGCTTAATCAGTGGAGAGGAAGGCAGCTCGCCCTGGCTCGCTCCAAAGCAGCCATGGCATACGAGTGGGCAAACCACCTTTCCCATGGCACACTCGGCATTTGGCGGCAGGCCTTTGCCAGGTTCCACCGCGTCCAGGGACCGGAGGCAGCTGCTGCGGTGGCCTATTACGCCATCTTCTCACTCTTTCCGCTGATCCTTTCCTTGATCTCAATCGCAGGTTTCCTGCTCAAAGGCCAGGAGGCTGTGGACCTGGTGATGGAGTTTATCGCCCAAATCTTACCCACCTCCCCTGTCGGACTGGAAGAAACTTTGCGGCAGGTGGTCGCTCGCCGCGACCTGACGGGTATCATTGGTATCGCCGGTTTATGGTTTTCTGCTTCAGGGGTATTCAAAACTCTGGCACGCAACATCAACAGAGCCTGGCCAAATACCAACTGGCACAACCCGATTTACAGCCAGATGCTCGCGTTTGGGTTGATTGCAATCCTGGCAACGATGATGATTCTGTGGGTGATCTGGTCCTCCTTGATTGGTTGGTTGATTGCCCAGGATTTCCCCACCCTGGATCGCTACTTACATTTTCACCAGTACGTCCTGAATCCCTTGGCACGCCTTTTTCCCGTGCTGGCCGCCTTTTTGCTGTTCCTGATTCTATATCATTGGTTGCCCAACACTCAGGTACGCTGGAGAGAGGCATTCTGGGGAGCGTTATTTGCCAGCCTCACCTGGGGTCTGCTGACCAGCGGATTCAACTGGTTCTTAAGGAGTGGGATGGCCAATTATGATGTTCTATATGGCTCATTGGGCACCAGTATTGCCCTGCTCACCTGGGTGTACAGCAGCTCCATTGTAATCCTGTTTGGAGCGCATTTGAGCGCCTCAATTGCACGCACTACGCGACTGGTGCCAATCGTCTATCCTGAAACCGCAGGACAGGCCAGTAGTGGAAGGTTTCGTTCCAAAAAAATCAAGTCGCCCACCCAGGATATCAAATGAACCAGCAAGAGATGGAATCGACTACCTTTCCGGAACAGAGGGAAGAATCATGACTGAGGCTAAGTTGCCGTTGGTATGCATCACCCACCGCCTTCCAGATGGCTGGCTATCGCTTTTAGAAGATCGTTGTAGGATGGTCATCGGCCCTGTGGATGCCACCCAGATCGCTCCAGATTTAGAAGAGCGCCTCCCTGAAGCTGATGGGTTGCTGTGTTTATTGACCATCCCAATTACCGAGGCGGTTCTGGCGCGAGCGTCGCGCCTACGGGTGGTGAGTAACATGGCAGCCGGGGTAGACAATATTGACCTGGTCGCCTGCACTCGACGTGGGATTCCGGTCGGCCACACACCTGGCGTACTCACTGAAGGAACAGCCGACCTGACCTTCGCGTTGCTGCTTGCGGCTGCCCGCGGTCTGCCCCAGGCCAGCCAGGATGCCCGAGAAGGAGGCTGGAAAACCTGGTCGCCGGCCGGATGGTTAGGCGCAGATTTACATGGGGCTTCGCTGGGGATTATTGGGTTTGGGAAAATTGGCCGGGCAGTCGCCAAACGTGCGGTTGCCTTTGGCATGCAGGTTTATTATACCGATCAAGAAGAAAATCCTGGAGCGGATAGTTTACCGGCTGTTTATTTATCATTCGATGACCTGATCCGTTCTTGCGACTTCATCTCTGTCCATACACCTCTGACCCCCCAAACCAGGCAGATGATCAATGAAAGTGCTCTCCGGAAGATGAAGTCATCTGCAATCCTGATCAATACAGCACGTGGGTCGATTGTAAACATGCCAGCCCTGGCTCGCGCGCTTAAAGAAGGCTGGATCTAGGCGGCCGCGCTCGATGTAACCGACCCTGAGCCACTGCCACCAAACCATCCCCTGTTTCAATTGCCCAACTGTTTAATTACGCCGCATATTGGGTCAGCCACCTGGAACACACGCCGAAAAATGGCAGAGCTGGCCTGCTTCAACCTACTGGCAGGGCTGGAAGGAAACCGCCTACCGTACTGCGTGAATCCCGAAGTTTATTAGATCCTTATGCATCCAACCACCACTCGCACTTTCCGAATTCGAAATTATGAATGCGATGCCTACGGGCACCTGAACAATGCCAACTACTTACGGTTCATGCAGGAGACCGCCTTCGACGCATCGAGCGCAGTGGGGTATGACCTGGCGAGGTATGCAGACCTCGGGCACAACTGGGTCATCCGTGAAACCGGCATCGAGTATATCACCCCCTTGCTGTACAACGAAACGATTGAAATCAAGACCTGGGTGGCCGATTTTCGAAGAGCCAGCTCACGGCGAATGTACGAATTCAGCCGGGCAGGTAGCGACAGCCTGGCGGCGCGGGCATACTCCGATTGGGTCTACATCCAGCGCGCGACTGGCTTGCCAGCTCCAATTCCAAATGAGATGAAGCGAGCGTTCCTTCCGGACTATGATAGTGGGCATTTTCCAGAACGCCCGATTTTCCCCAACCCACCACCCGCGCCGAAAGGGGCGTTCACCCTGACCCGGCGGGTGGAGTGGCAAGAACTCGACAGCCTGGCGCGGGTCAACAATGCCATCTATCTTGATTATGCCAGCGAGTGTGGCTTCCATGCAATTGCCTCCTATCAGTGGCCTTGGGCGCGGATGAAAGCCGAAGGCTTTGGGATCTTGTTGCGCAGCAACCAGATTCAATACCAGGCCCCAGCAGTATTGGAAGACGAGCTTGAAATCACCACCTGGTTGTCTGACGTCCGGGCTGTCCAGGCCATCCGGCATTATTCGATCAAACGCAGCCGCGATGGGGCTCCGATCGCTATGATCCATGCCCTGGGTGTTTGTGTCGAGTTATCTAGCGGGCGGCCAATACGCTGGCCAAAAGCAATGCTGGAGGACTTCGCCCCAGGTATAGCCACCTGAAAACCAAATCAAGGCGGATTATTTACTCCTCAACCAGGCCATGCCCACCTTTAGACCCATTTACCTGAAGACTTTTGCCCAGGCTGCCAACCAGGACCGAGTGACCGAAGCGTATGACCACTATACCGCCTGCGACTTGTGCGGATGGATGTGCCAGAAGAACCGGATGATTGGGAAAATGGGCGTATGCCGGAGTGGGATTAAGGCACGCGTCAGCAGCTACGGCCCACACCTGGGCGAAGAGCGACCGTTGAGTGGCTGGAGAGGTTCGGGAACGATCTTTTTCACACGCTGCAGCTTGCGTTGCCAGTTCTGTCAAAATGCCGAGATCAGCCAGACAGACCAGGGAGAGCTATTGGAGCCAGAAGAACTGGCAGCGCTGATGTTGGAATTACAAGAGTTGGGTTGCCATAACATCAACCTGGTTTCACCCACCCATTTTGTCCCACCGATCGTGGCAGCAGTGCAAATCGCTGCCAAAGCCGGCTTGCACTTACCGCTGATTTACAACACCGGCGGCTATGATTCGCTCCCGGCGCTGAAGCTCTTAGATGGCAT
>CAZAGA010000288.1:0-4810 GCA_964484335.1 uncultured Anaerolineaceae bacterium | reverse complement strand
GGGCGGCCAGGCTGGCAGCCGAGCGCAACCCATCGGCGGGGGTGTTGAGGACATAATCCAGGATGCGCTCCAGGTCAGAGACGGCAACATGGACGCGCTGGTCGGCGGAGGCATAGTAGATTAGCAGCGTACCGTCAGCGCGCAGTACCCAGCCATTACTGAAGACGACGTTCGGGACATCACCGACCCGCTCGCTGCCGAAAGGCGCAAGGAAATAGCCGCCCGGGCGGTGAGTGACCCGCCAAGGTTCATCGAGGTCGCTCATATAGAGATATAAGACGTAGCGCAACCCGGCGGCGGTATTGCGCACGCCATGAGCCAGGTGCAACCAGCCGTGGGCGGTTTTGAGCGGCGCGGGCCCTTCGCCATTCTTGACTTCCTTGATGGTATGGTAGACCCGTTCTTCGATCATCGTCTCGGATTCGATCACAGCCGGGGTGATCTGCCTGGAAAGGCCAAAGCCAATCCCACCACCGCGGCCAGCCTGGAGGAAATCATCCTGCGGGCGGGTATAGAAGGCATACTGGTCATTGATGAACTCGGGGTGCAGGACGACATTGCGCTGCTGCGGGGAGGGGGTGCGCAGGTCGGGCAGTCGTTCCCAATGCAGCAGGTCGCGGGTGCGGGCGATGCCAGCCTGGGCGACCGCCCGGCTGGTATCGCCTGGCGGAGCGCCGGGGTCCTTGCGCTCGGTGCAGAACGAGCCATAGATCCAGCCATCAGCGTGGTGGACCAGGCGCATATCGTAGACATTGGTATCGGGCAGCTCGGTCTCGGGCAATTGAAGCGGCGCATCCCAAAAGCAAAAGTTATCCACTCCGCTGCTACTTTCGGCAACAGCGAAGAAAGACTTGCGGTCATAGCCTTCGACTCGAGCGACCAGGTAGATTGTGCCATCCAACTCGATGGCGCCAGGATTGAAGACAGCGTTGACGCCCAAGCGCTCGAGCAGGAAGGGGTTGGTTTGGGGGTTCAGATCATAGCGCCAGGAGAGCGGGATATGATCGTCCGTGAGCACCGGGTGGAGATAGCGCTCAAATACGCCGTTCGACCAACTCGGGTCGGGCCGATTCGGGCGTGCGACCAACTCATGGTGTTCAGATTTCAAGTGTTTCAAGCGGGCTTCAAAAACGCCTGGGGTCATAATTACCTCCGATGAGTTGATTACCGGCGACCAGGCCGGTGGAACAGAGCGCTGAACGAGCGGCGCAGGGTAGCCAGGCTGGCTTGCCAGAAGGCTCGGCGAGCCAGCCGCCAGGCCTGGACGGCTTGTTGGCGCGCGGCGAACGAGGCGGGATGCTGGCTGTACATCGCCTGGCTGTAGAGGCCGGCGATGTGCTGGAAAGGCTTGACCTGACGCAGGCGCTCGGCCTGACCCGGCGGGAGCAGACCATCCAGGCGCTGGCTGAGCCTGCCGGCGACTTCGCTGGGCGTCAGGCCAGTAAGCGGCGCTTCGCGTCCCCGGCGCGCCTGGCGGTAGAGGCGATTATACACAGCGCGCAACGCCAGCGAGGGCGCTAGGCGTCCGATGCGCCAGGGGTCGAGCAGGACCCAGAGCGCCAGGCAGGCGAGCGTCCCACCGAGCAGGGCAGCAAGCCAGATGAAGGCGGGCCGGGCAAGCCGCGCTGCTTCCAACGGCGAAGGCGCGGTAGGCGGCAGGCCGGCCAGGATATCTTGGGATGGCCGTTGAATGGCGGGTAGGCTGGGGGTGGGCTCGAACTCTACCCAGCCATAGCCGGGGAAGAAGACCTCTACCCAGGCGTGGGCGTCGGCTTCGGTCACCAGGTACTGGCGTCCGTCCAGGCTCCGCCCGGCGGCGTAGCCCTGCACCAGGCGAGCGGGCAGGCCGGCGGCGCGGGCCAGGACGACCATGGCCGAGGCATAGTAATCGCAATAGCCACGCTGCAGGTCGAAAAGGAAATAATCTACCAGATCGCGATCGGCAGGCGGCCTGTCCAGGTCAAGGGTATAGGGAAAACGGCGCAGGTAGCCTTCGATCGCCAGGACCTGGTCGTAGGGGGTCGGCTGGGTGCTGGTCAGGTCGAGGGCCAACTCCCAGACTCGCAACGGGACGCTGCGCGGCAATTGGAGGTAGGTCTGGTCAATCCAGGCGGGGTAGGCGCGCCCGGCGGCGCGGAGCTGGGCCGCAGAGGGGCGGGGCAGGCGGGTGGAGACCCGGTAACCGGCGGACTGGACCTGGGCGCCGAACAGGTCGCCAGGGGAACGCCAGGCAGCCTGGATAGGCTGGTCGGCGCTGAGCAGCTCACCGCTGGCAAAGAGCAGGCCAGCGGGCTGGACCGTGCGAAAGCTGACTTGCAGCTCGAGGAAGGCGGCCGCGTCCAGGCGGGCCAGGCGGCTTTCCAGTTGGCGGCCGGGCGGGATGGTTTCAAGCTTAAAGGCAACCGTGGACCAACCGCGGCCGGTGTAGCGATCGTAAGTCAGGCTACGCCAGTAGAGCGGAGGTGGGCTGGCTGTGGGCGTAGCCGGTTGGAGAGGCGCGTCGAGGGTAGCCCAGAAGACGGGATGCTGGGAGAGCTCGGGGCCGGAGCCGACCAGGTGCAGGTTGGGCAGACCAGGGCTCCGAGCCAGGTCGAGGGCGGTCGGGGCGGGCTTAGCCGGTGCGCGCAGACCGAAAGCCTGGTTGATTTGACCGGGTCCCTGGGCGTTTGGCCGCAAGCGGGCAGAGATGGACTCGAGCGAAAGCGAAGGCACGCCCCAGGCCAGGGACATCAGCACCAGGGCCAGGGCGGCGATGACAAAAGCCCAATCGGCCTGGATATCGGCCAGGTCGTAGCCATGCGCCAGCCAGGTGCGCAAGCGCACGGAATATCCGGCCAAGCCCTGCAACGCCAACAGCGCGCCGAGCCAGACGATGAGCGATTCAACCGGGACAGCGCTAGCAGCCAGGTTAAGGGCCAGGACCAAGCCGCCCGGCGCTAAGCCAACCAACGGCTGGGAACGACGACGCATCCACCAGGCGGTCCAGACTGAAAGGCACCAAACCAACAAGCTCCAAACAAGCAGCACAACCAGCGGGTCGTACAGTGGGCGGCGGGCGAGCAGGGCAGCGAGCCAGGTGGCAAGCCGATCCAGGATAGTCTGGCTACTCAAGGCCAAGCCCTGGGCGGACTGATAGAGAGCGGAAGGATCGATCCCGGCCAGTCCGGCGCGCTCAAGGAAGACCAGGTGGGCAGCCTGGCCGAGCCAATCCCAGGCCGCCGTGAGCAGAGCCGCCAGGGGGCGCGCGAGGCGCGCCGTCGCCAGCAGGTTGAGGAGCAAGCCGGTTAAGAGCGCCCAGCCAGCAGCCGCCCACCCTGGGAGGCGCCGTCCGGCCAGCCACCAGCCGGCCAGCACCCCTAGACCGACCAAAGCCAGGAGTGGCTCACCGGGCAGGCCGGTCGTGGCGCGCTGGACACCGCGCACCAAGCTGCCCTGAGCCAGGCAGAGGAACAGGATTGCCAGCAGGTTGGAAAAACCCAGCCTGGCAATCGCACGGCGTAACAGTCGCCCGAAGATGCTCATCCGCCGCCTACCTTGTGCCAGGATAAGTCGGAGGGCTTGCGGAGTGGGATGGCCCGGCCGAAACCAGTCACCTTCCACTCCCACTCGCCCTGATGGCCGGGATGAGCTTCTGGCCGGTCGAGCAGCTCGCGACGGATCAGATAAGGGGCAGAGCCGAGGCGTAACAAACCGTGCTGGAGGGGGGCCAGGTCGGCATGGCCGCCATAGGAATTGACATCCAGAAGCAGGACGGTTGGGGCGACCTGGCTGTGGATATAGTACGAGAGCGGCTCGAGCCAGTCGAGGCTTACATTGGGGGTGATCACTACCAGGCTGGCGCCACGCTGCAAAGCTGGGCGGCTGGTCTCAAGCAACTGGGCAAGAGGTACGACGCCGGTGCGAGCCAGGGCCAGGGCGCGCAGGATCTGCAGGCGGTGATCGCCGGCGCGGCTGGGCGGCAGCCAGACCAGGCTCTCGCCGGCGGCAGCCAGCCCGACCGCCCGGTTAAGGCGCAGGCCGCGATCGGCCAGGGAGGCGGCGAGGATGACGGCGTGCTCTTCAGTGGCGGCCGAACCCTGGCCGGCCTGGCAGGCGGCCTCGAGATCGAGGAAGATCCACCAGTCGCTGGCCGGGGTACTGTCGAAGAGACGCACAGATAGCTCACCCCGGTGGGCAGAGAGCGGCCAATGGATCCAGCGCAGCGGATCGCCGGCCTGGTAGGGGCGGACGCCGCTAGCGCCGACGGTGCGCTCGAAAGGATCGGAACGAGCGCGGCTGCCCTCCCCGGCCCGCCCGCCGGGGACGACTTCAATCGCCGGTAAGGGCACCACCGGCGGGGTGACCATCAGGACGGTCGAACCGAGCTGCTCGAGGCTGACTTCAAATATGCCAAGGGGGTCGCCAGCGCGCAGGCGGGTTGGGCCAAGGGTGTACAGGCCGCGCCGGGTGCAGCGATAAGCGGTGCTCCAGGCGTTTTGGGTTTGCGAACCGATGCCAGTGACCTGGCTGGCACGGTAGCCGGGCAGGGACGAGCCGGCATCGATCTCAACCCACAGGGCGGGGAACATAGTGCTATTGTGCAGGGTGAAGCGCTCCTCGAGGCGGTCGCCGACATGGGCCCAGCCGTAGCGCATCTCGCGCTCCAGGCGCAGGCCGCTTTTCAGGGCCAGAGCCCAGAGCAAGGCGACCAGCCAGGCCCCGCCAAAGCCAATCAGCAGGACCATCCAAACTTTATTAGGAAAGAGCAGTTGGAGGAGCAGCAAGAGGGGTACCAGCGCGGTCCAGAGCGGGGCGCGGAGGCGGAGCTGCG
>CAZAGA010000287.1:0-4824 GCA_964484335.1 uncultured Anaerolineaceae bacterium | reverse complement strand
TCCTCGTCCAGGGCGTCGAAGGCAGCCCCTACGCCATTGGTTACTTCGGCTTCGCCTACTACACCGAAGAACAGGCCCGCCTCACCGCCCTGTCGATTGGCAGCGTCGCCCCTGATGCTCAGACTGCTGAAGATGGCAGCTACCCACTGGCCCGCCCGCTCTTCATCTACTCTGATGCCGCTATCATGAAAGCCAAGCCCCAGGTCGCTCAATTCATCAACTTCTACCTGACCCGTGTCAACGAAGTCATTGGCGACGTCGGCTACTTCCCAGCCTCCGCAGAGGCCCTGCTCGCTGCTCAGCAAGCCTGGCTTGATGCTATGAAATAATCTAAATCTGGATCCTTGATATCCTTTGGATGGTTTGCGGGGATTGCTCCGCAAACCATCCAACCATGAATAGCAGGTTGAGATTTTTTATGACAGACATCTCTATCACCAGTGAAGAAATTCGACCCAGCGCGATCAGTTTGCTTCGTAAACCGCGTCCGAAGGAGAGAATCATCCAGGGATTACTATTTTTCTGCGGCGCGCTGTCGATTTTAATCACGATCGGGATCGTAGGTATCCTTTTTGAAGAGGCCTGGCGCTTTTTTGGCTCCCCGGAAGTATCGCTGGTGGAATTTTTCTCAGGTACCGTATGGCAGCCAACGATTGGCATGTTTGGGATGCTGCCGCTATTTTCGGCCACATTGATGACCACTTGGATTGCCATGCTAGTGGCTTTGCCGCTCGGCCTGGCAGTCGCGATATACCTGAGCGAATATGCGAGCAAACGAGCTCGCAATACCTTGAAGCCGATCCTGGAAATCCTGGCTGGTATTCCCACGGTCGTATATGGTTACTTCGCGTTGACCTTCATCACCCCAATCCTGCGCAACATCTTTGGTGAGGGTATTGTCAGCATTTACAATACCGCCTCGGCCGGCCTGGCAATGGGCATTTTAATCCTGCCTCTGATCAGCACCATGGCCGAGGATGCACTGAGCGCCGTTCCCCGCTCGCTGCGTGAAGCAGCCTATGGCCTGGGCGCCACCAAGTTAGAAGTTGCAATCAAGATCGTCGTTCCAGCGGCCATTTCCGGAATCGCGGCAGCTTTGTTGATCGGCCTCTCCAGAGCAATTGGCGAAACAATGATTGTAGCGATTGCAGCTGGCGCAGGTCCTAATTTGACCCTGAATCCATTCAATTCGGCTGAAACCATGACCGGTTACATCGTCCGGATCAGTGGTGGAGATTTGGCCTATGATACGCTGGATTACACCAGTATCTATGCCTTGGCTTTGGTGCTCTTCCTGATTACCCTGAGCTTGAACTTGATCAGCCAGCAGATTGTTCGCCGTTTTCGTGAAACCTACGAATGAAGCATATGCCTGAGACTCAAATCCATCAAACTACTGACCAGCCCCCGGCTTTTGAGCCAGTCTATTCTGCCAACCTACATACACGCCATCGGGTGGCGCGAGCCTGGTTACTCGTGTTCCAATTCTCGACAATCGTTGGTATTATTGCACTTTTAGCGCTGCTCTACAACATCATCAATGATTCGTCTGGTTTTGTGGCTTTTAAGACGAAGAAAGATCCGAATGTCGTCACTGGTGGTGTTCCGATCTCAGAATTGAACCGCCCGCAGCTCGAAAAAATACTGCGAGATAACCTAACGACCAACCGGATTCGCACACTTGAGAAAGAAAAATTACTCAGCGAGCGAAGTGAACAGGATTTGAGTGGGATTATCACCCTGGAGGTTATCAAGCCGACTGTCGAGCAAACCTGGGGGCTGGTCGAATCCTTGCTCTACCGCGAGCGTATCTACCAGACGGTGGCGATAGAGTATCCCGGCGCATACTTGCAATTTCGATTCTGGATGACGGGTGATTTCATTTCATCGCCCCAATCTAGCGACCCACTGGTTGCGGGTGTGCGAACTGCCATCCTGGGGTCGTTGTGGGTTATTCTTTTCACCGTCATCTTTGCTTTTCCAATCGGCGTTGGGGCAGCTATTTACCTGGAAGAGTATGCTTCAGGAGACCGCTGGATTAACCGAGTGATCCAAACGAATATTAACAACCTGGCCGCGGTTCCCTCGATTATCTACGGCATTCTAGGCTTGACCATTTTTGTCCGCTTGCTTGAACCATTGACCAGCGGCTCAATTTTTGGATTGAGCAGCTCGACTACAGCCAACGGACGAACGATCCTTGCCGGATCGATGACCCTGGCAATTCTGGTCCTGCCAATTATCATCATCAATGCCCAGGAAGCCATTCGAGCCGTTCCAAACTCGCTGCGCCAGGCCAGCTATGGGTTAGGGGCAACAAAATGGGAGACTGTGTGGTCGCACGTTCTGCCCAACTCAATCCCAGGGATCCTGACTGGCACTATCCTGGCAATTTCGCGTGCATTTGGTGAAACCGCGCCATTGATTGTCGTTGGAGTCTCAACCTATATTACCGTTGACCCGGTGAATATGTTCTCTAAGTTCACAACCCTGCCGGCCCAAATTTATCAATGGACAGCCCGCCCACAGGATGAATGGCGCAACCTGGCAGCCGCAGCAATTTTAATCTTATTGATTTTGTTGATAACAATGAATGCAATCGCCATCGTACTCAGAAATAAATATTCAAGGAAGTACGCATAAATGATAACTGAAACGTTCCCTATGACCATCCAGTCCAAAAATCAAAGTCTAGAAAGCGGAACCCTGGCGATCCAGGCGCGTAACTTGCATATTTATTACGGGAGTTTTCGGGCCGTTAAGGATATTAACTTACCGATCGTTAAAAAGCAAATCACGGCGATTATTGGCCCATCCGGTTGTGGAAAAAGCACTGTGTTGCGCTCATTCAACCGCATGAACGAGCTTGTCCCCTCTGCCCATGCCAGCGGAGAAGTGCTCTTCCATGGGAAAAATATCTATGACCCTGATGTTGATCCAGTCGAAGTTCGCCGCCAGATCGGAATGGTGTTTCAAAAACCGAACCCATTCCCGAAAAGCATTTACGATAACATTGCCTGGGGCGCGAAAATTAATGGATTCAAGGGCAGCAAAACTGCCATGGACGATCTCGTCGAAAGTTCCTTGCGCGGAGCAGCCTTGTGGGAAGAAGTAAAAGATAAACTAAGCCAAAGTGGCCTTTCCCTCTCCGGTGGCCAACAACAACGCCTGTGTATTGCGCGCACAATCTCGA
Organism: uncultured Anaerolineaceae bacterium; assembly: GCA_964484335.1. Lineage (GTDB taxonomy): Bacteria > Chloroflexota > Anaerolineae > Anaerolineales > UBA4823 > CAZAGA01. The sequence goes on along the minus strand of CAZAGA010000287.1, from coordinate 1,631 downwards.
TAAAACCTGATATCATATTAATGGATGAGCCTTGTTCTGCTTTGGATCCGATCGCTACGTTAAAAATTGAAGAATTAATGCGTGAATTATCCCGGGACTACACGATTATTATCGTTACCCATAATATGCAGCAAGCTGCCCGGGTATCTGATTACACTGCATTCTTCACCATGGATCCTGATCGGGCCGGATATTTGATGGAATATGGCTCTACCAGCCAGATCTTCACCAATCCCAGGGAGAAGGTCACGGAAGATTACATTACTGGTCGATTTGGCTAAAGGCCGGGTAAAAGGAATAAAAACATGCCTAGAGAAACATTGGATCGGAAAATTCGCCACCTGTATGACGAAATACTGGTATTGGATAGCATGGTTGAAAACGCCACCCTGCAGGCAGTCGAAGCTCTAAAAAAAAGAGATGTCCAGGCGTCCCAGCGGATTTATCACGAAGATCAAAATATCAATAACAAGCGCTTTGAGCTTGAGAACGAGTTAATTGCCACGATCGCCACCCAGCAGCCGATTATGGCGCACGATTTGCGCTTGCTGGCCTCGATTTATGAGGTGATTGGAGAGCTTGAGCGCATGGGCGACTATGCGAAAGGGATAGCAAAGATCGGATTGTTACTGGGAAACCAACCACCCGTGAAACCTTTGATTGATATCCCGCGCATGGCTGAATTGGCCACCGATATGCTTCATCGAGCGGTCAGCGCATTCATCAATGGTGATGTCGAACAAGCGCGAGCTATTCCAAGCGAAGACGATGAAATTGACGACCTATACAATCAGGTGTATCGCGAATTGGTCACGATTATGTTTTCGGATCCAACAACGATCGACCGAGCTAATCACCTGTTATGGGTGGCTCATAACCTGGAACGGATGGCGGATCGGGTGACCAACATCTGCGAACGAACGGTGTATGTCACAACCGGGCAATTATTGGAAATGGATAAAACGGATGATGAAATCCGGCATTAGCCGGTCAAGCATGCACCCCATTGGAGTGATAGTGATCTCCAAAACACAAACAGGAAGGTTGCGTTATGCACCCTTCCTGTTTGTATTTTGGGGATTATCGTCAACTTGTTGCGGGGTAAATTATGACAAAGACAGGAAATTTATCATTTGACCGTTTGAATGATCTTCAGTACACTATTATGGATGAAAAGGATAGATTAGAAGTTTACGAAAAGGAGCATGTAAACATGAAAATCATCGCTTATATCCTGGCTGCAATATTAATCATCCTGGGGGTGCTGTTTGTGATCGCCGCCTTTGGGCCAGCGTTCAACCCGGGTTGGTTTGCTATCGGCGGTCTGATGGTCGTCATTGGCCTAGCCCTGGTCTGGTTTGGCACCCGCCAGAAAGCCGGTGCACAAGCCAATAATGTAACCGTGAAAATTGACCTACCTGGGAATGTCAGCCTGGATTCATTTCAATGTAAAAACTGCGGTGGCGCTTTGACCACTGAGAATGTCAAATTGGTTGCTGGGGCGCCGGTTGTGACCTGTCCCTATTGCAACACAACTTATCAACTTACCGAAGAACCCAAGTGGTAATTGATTGATCCGGAGGCCAGGAATGAAAAGACGGTTATTGCTATTCATACTACCCATCCTTCTA
>CAZAGA010000286.1:0-4825 GCA_964484335.1 uncultured Anaerolineaceae bacterium | reverse complement strand
CCGCCGGCCAGGAGCGGGGCGGCGCCGATCAGGGTCTCGCGCAGCGGGTCGGCGGAGGCGGTTTCCACGGCGCCAAGCTGCAGGCGACCATCGGGGAGCGGGCGGGGGAGGACAGAGAAGCGGCCGGTGCGTACGCCGAGCAGGCGGGCGGCCAGGTAGTGGCTGGCTTCGTGAAGCAGGACGCCGGGGAAGAAGAGCAAGGAGAAGAGCACCAGGGCCAACTCGGGCCGGCGGGTAAGCAGGAGGAAGATAGCCTGGACCTGGCGGTGCAAGGCTCGCTGGAGCAGCAGCAGGGGGAGCAGGGCGAGGAACAGCGAGAAGAAGCTGCGGAAAAGGGCTGTTTCGTTCATGGTGGATAATTTCTAATCGGGCGGTAAAACCGCCCGATTAGAAATTAGATCCGAATGGCGAAACCAGGCAGCCTTAGCGGGCGGCAGCCTGGACGATGCCAGTGAACTCGCCGGCTTTCAGGCTGGCTCCGCCGACCAAGGCGCCGTCGATCTCGGGCTGGCCGAAGAACTCGTCGGCGTTGGAGGCCTTGACCGAGCCGCCGTACAGGACGCGCACGGCCTGGGCAAAGGCGGAGCCAAACAGCTCGGCGACGACCGGGCGGATCTGGGTGGCGACGATGCGGTTGGCATCTTCGCCGGTGGCAGCCAGGCCGGTGCCGATGGCCCAGACGGGTTCGTAGGCGATGACGAGCGGGATGCTGCCGGCGACCGACAGGCTCGGGTCGGCAGCCAGGCCAGCCAGGCCATCGCGAAGCTGGCGGGAGAGCACCTCACCGGTGCGCCCGGCCTGGTTTTCTTCGAGGGTCTCGCCGATGGCCATGATCGGGATCAGGCCGTGGGCCAGGGCAGCTTTGATTTTCTTATTGACCGTAGCGTCGGTCTCCCCGAAGTACTGGCGGCGCTCGGAGTGGCCAATGATGACGTACTGGCACCATTCGGCGACCATGGCCGGGGAGATGGCGCCGGTGAAAGCACCCTGCTCTTCCCAATGCACGTCCTGGGCGCCCAAGCCGATCTCGGTGCCTTCGAGCAAGGCGCGGACTGCCATCAGGTCGGTGTAAGGTGGACAAAGCACTTTTTCTACGCCGGCGATGGCCTGCAGACCAGGAACCAGCTCGGAAACGAGGTGGCGGGCCTGGGCAACGGTCATGTACATTTTCCAGTTGCCGGCGACAAACGGTTTGCGTGACATAAGCTCTCCTTTGTTTTCACCCAGGCGACGGCGTCGCCCGGGTAAAATTGCTTACCGGTCCAGCAGGGCAGCGACGCCGGGCAGGACGAGGCCTTCAAGCATTTCGAGCGAGGCCCCACCGCCGGTGGAGATGTGGGTGATCTTGCTGGACAGGCCAGCCGAGTTGATCGCCGCAACCGAATCGCCGCCGCCGATGATCGAGACAGCGCCGCTTTCGGCGACCGCCTGGGCGACGCCGAAGGTACCCTTGGCGAAATTGGGCATTTCGAAGACACCCATCGGGCCATTCCAGACGACCGTACCCGCGCCTTTGATCGCCTTGGCAAAATGGGCGACGGTCTCGGGACCGATATCCAGGATGCGCCAGCCATCCGGCACGGGGCCGACAGCCAAAGTCTGCTGGGCCGCGCCGTCTTCGAATTTATCGGCGATGACCATATCGACCGGCAGGTGGAGCTTGGTCGAGCCAGCCGCGAGCAGCTCGCGGGCGGTGTCGAGGGCTTCAGCTTCGACGAGCGAGTCACCCATCGGATAGCCCTGGGCGGCGAAGAAGGTGTTGGCCATGCCGCCGCCGATGAGGACTTTGTCGGCGATCTTAAGCAGGTTCTTGATCACGCCGATCTTGTCGCTGATCTTGGCGCCACCGAGGATGGCGACGAAGGGGCGCTTGGGGTCGGCGATGGCTGCGCCGAGGTACTGGATTTCCTTTTCCATCAGGAAGCCAGCCACGGCGGGCAGGAAGTGGGCCACGCCCTCAGTGGAGGAGTGAGCACGGTGGGCCGAGCCAAAGGCGTCCATGACAAAGACCTCGCCCATCGCGGCGAGCTGGCGGGCGATTTCCATGTCATTCTTGGTCTCGCCGGGCAGGAAGCGGGTGTTCTCGAGGACAAGGACTTCGCCGGACCGGAGGGCAGCGGCGGCTGCAGCGGCCTTGGGACCGACGAATTCATCGACGAAGGCAACTGGCTTGTGGATCAGCTCGGCCAGGCGGTCGGCGGTGGGCTTCATACTGTACTTGGGATCCGGGCCTTCCTTGGGGCGGCCAAGGTGCGAGAAGAGGATCAGGGCGCAGTCCTGGGCAAGCAAATACTCGATCGTCGGCAGGGAAGCGGTGATGCGGGTGTCGTCGGTCACTTTGCCTTCTTTAACCGGGACGTTGTAATCTACGCGGACAAGCACCTTCTTGCCGCGCAAGTCGATATCGCGAACAGTCTTTTTGCTGAACATGGGAGAGTCCTTTTCGATCATCAAAACTTCGGACGAGGTCCGAAGTTTTGATGATCTGAGATGTGATTTAGAGCTTCGAGGCCATCAAAGCAGCCAGGTCGGCGGTGCGGCAGGAGTAACCCCATTCGTTGTCGTACCAGGTGACCATCTTGACGAAGGTGCCGGCTTCCTTGCCCAGGACGCTGGTGAAGGGCAGGTCAACGATCGAGGAGCGGCTGTCGCCCTTGAAGTCAATGCTGACCAGCGGTTCGTCGGAAGCGCCGAGGATGCCCTGGAGGCGCGGGGAGGCGGCGGCGTCACGGAAGTCCTGGCGGAGCTGCTCGGTGGTGACGGCGTTCTCGAGCTCGATAGTCAGGTCGATGACAGAGACGGTGGAGGTGGGGACGCGCAGGGCGTAACCATCCAGCTTGCCAGAAAGCTCGGGGATGACCAGCTTGACGGCCTTGGCGGCGCCGGTGGTGGTGGGGATGATGCTCATGGCGGCGGCGCGAGCGCGGCGCAGGTCGCTATGCGGCAGGTCGAGGATCTTCTGGTCGTTGGTGTAGGAGTGGATGGTGCACATGTAGCCGCGCACGATTTTGTACTTATCCTGGACGACCTTGACCGCAGGGGCCAGGCCGTTGGTGGTGCAGGAAGCGTTGGAGACGACGTGGTGAACGGCGTTGTCGTACTTATCTTCGTTGACGCCCAGGACGATGGTCAGGTCTTCGCCTTCAGCGGGCGAGGAAATGATGACCTTCTTGGCGCCGCCGGCGGTGATGTGGTTCTCAGCGCCTTTGACAGTCTTGCCCTTCTTGTTGACGCCGTCTTTCTTGATAGTGAACAGGCCGGTGGACTCGACGACGATATCGACGCCCAGGTCGCCCCACTTGATGTTGGCCGGGTCGGTCTCTTTGAAGACCACAACCTGCTTGCCATTGACCAAGAGCTTATCGCCGTCAACCACGACCTCGCCGGGGAACTTGCCGTAATTCGAGTCGTACTTGAGCAGGTGGGCCATCGTCTTCAGATCGCCGATATCATTAAATGCCACCACCTCGAGTGTACCGGGGTGGCGTTCCTGGATCGCTTTTAAGACCTGGCGGCCGATGCGTCCGAAACCATTGATACCTACTTTTACTGCCATGGTAAAACCTCCTTGAAAATTCTTTTCGATTTAAAATATTTTCCAACCGGGGGGTCGAAAAATTGGATTTCTAAGTCGTCCCAACTTATTATTCTACCAGAGGTCCGGCCTTTTCCTGGAACAATTCCAGAATTATTTGTGACAATTTGGCCGGATCGTGGCGCCAGGGGTGCATTTCATCGACCAGGTCGGCGGCGACCAGGCGGTAGGAACGGGGTTGGCTGGAATCGCCGAGTCCAACGAAGCGAATATCTTTGGGCAGCGGGGCGGAGAAGTTGTTATTGGCGATGACCAGGTCGAACAGCCGCCCGCCGACGTGGTCATCAAGGACCCGGATGTGATCGTCAAGATCGAAGGCATCGGTCTCGCCACGCTGGGTGGCGATGTTGCCAATGTAGATCTTAATCGCCCGGCTGACGCGAATGGCGTCGGCCAGATCGGGGACGAGCAAGTTGGGCAGCAAGCTGGTGTACAGGCTACCAGGACCGATGATGAGCAGCTCGGCATTCAGGATGGCCTGGATGGACTGGGGGAAGGCCGGTGGATTGGAGGGCTCAAGCCAGACATGGCGAATGCGCCCTGGGCTGAGCGGAATCTGGCTCTCACCGGCAACGCGCACATCGACGCTGTCATGAGGCAGAATCACATCCGCCGAGAGGCGAACATCGTTGAGCGTTGAGGGCAGGACACGTCCCTGGACGGCCAGGATGCGCCCGGATTCAACCACGGCTTCTTCAAAGCTACCGGTGATATCAGCCAGGGCGCTGATGAACAGATTGCCGAAGGAGTGGCCTTCCAGGCCAGAATCACCGGCTGGGAAGCGGTACTGGAAGAGCTGGGCAAGCAGGGCTTCGTCGCTGGAGAGAGCGGCCAGGCAACTGCGGATATCGCCGGGCGGCAGGATGCCCAGCTCGCGGCGCAGGCGGCCGGAGGAGCCGCCGTCATCAGCGACCGTGACCACGGCGACCAGGTTATTGGTGGCGTTTTTCAGGCCACGCAGCAATGTAGCCAGGCCGTGCCCGCCGCCGATGGCGACGGTGCGCGGGCCGCGGCCTCGCAGGCGGTGCGACCAGAGGGTATCAACGATGGTGCGGCCGGGGCGCAGGAAAGGCCGGATCAGGGAGCGGTTCATCTCGATGATACCCCAGAAGATCAGGCCGAAGCCGAGACCGCCAAAGATGATGGCGCGCAGCGGGCGGGCCAGGAAACGCAGGGAGGCCCAGGAGAGGGCCGGCAGCCACCAGGTATCGGGCGCAGTGCGGTAGATTT
>CAZAGA010000285.1:0-4842 GCA_964484335.1 uncultured Anaerolineaceae bacterium | reverse complement strand
AACCGCAGATAAACGCAGATTTGAACGGATAATCGCAGATAACAAAAAATATCGGAATTTATCCGCGTGCATCTGCGTTCATCAGCGGTTAAATACTAAAAACGCAGATAAACGCCGATAGACGCTGATGGAACGCAGATAAATCCGGAAATTAATATAAAGAATTATCCCTATTTATCTATTTTTTGATCAGCGTCCATCTGCGGCTAATTATTGACCCGCGCTACCCTCCCCCCGCCAGCGTATCCATGTAGCTCCGGATTTCCGGAATGCCGTGCAACTTCTCATAAAAGAAGTTGTTCACCAGGTTGATCACCTCAGCCCGGGCGGCTTCGGCCTGTGGAGAAAGCTCCTGCGTATCCCGCTCCCGCGAGAGAATATCGCGCAGCCGCAACAACTGGCGCACGATTTCGCTTTCTTTCTCGCCTTCCAGCGCATCGACCACCATCAAGATCAGCCGGTCGGCCTGCCCCAGCAAGGTCTCCAGCGGGATAGTGCCGCCGGGACGGAACGTGTCGTCGATCGTTCGGATCAGCGACCAGACCTGGTACAGCACCGTGGTCGGCTCATCGAATAGCTCACGCAGGTAAGCCGCCTCCTCGTAGCGACCGGTCAGCCGGAAGATGTTGTACATCCGCTTGGCTGCCTTGCCGTAGTTCGGATCCTTGGTGACATATTTGCGGACCTCTTTTTCAAGCTGGTGCACATAATCGTCCAACGCATCGCTATCGACATGTTTTGCCAGCTTGGTGAAGATCGGCACCGATTCGGATTCCAGGTAAACCTCCTGGAAGTAAGGATCCAGGTAGCCATCCAGCGGCTCGATCGCACCATCCGGCCCCTCCCAGGTGACATCCAGCATGTTACTCGCGTTCACCAGTTGCCGGTCGACTGGATCTGCCACCACCCAGTCCAGCTTGCACCAGCCCGGATTCTGGCTGGCTTCTTCCCAGGTCAGTGTATACGCGCTGCCATCAGCCTGGCTGCCCTCGATCTTGCCGGCCGCGATTTCCGATGGCGTCCAGCCGATCGGCGAACCGGCTTTCTGCACGCCCCGGGCGGTCTGCAGCGTCACCGGGTAGGAGCCGAACTTTACCTCGATCAACTGGTACCTGGCGCCTTTTTCGGTGCTCAAGGCTTTCTCGCGCATGATCCGGCTCAAGATCTCGCACGCCGCCGCGCGTGTTGGCGCTTTGATGTTGACCCTTTCAAAGAAATCGGCATCGCCGGGGTAAGTTTGGATCCGTGATTGGGCTGCCGACCCTGAGAGCGCCAGCGCAGTCTCGCATACGCCAGCCTCGTCCTGGAACTCGACCAGTTTGCCAATCTCACGGAAATATGCCAATCGCTCGGGCGAGAAGTCCAGGAGCGTAATCCGGTGCCCGAATATCCCCTGCCGCTCATCCTGGACGATCTCATCCCCGCCTGGCTTGCCAGACACGGCCACCAGCCATTGAATCGCTTCCTGCTCGTTCAGCTCTACGCCCAGCCGGCGGGCCGATTCGAGGATCCGCTGCATTTCCTGGTTTGGTTCTACCGCTGTACTCGTCATTATTTCCTCCAAAATAGATACTTATAAATGGAAATATTCTTTGAAAATACCCTCAAGGATTTCGGCCTGGGCGATCGCGTCCTCCAGGGCGTTGTGGGTCAGCTCGCTCCCCGCATGGTAGCGCCCGTGCAGGTGCGCCCCGGAGGTCTCTGCCCAGGATTTACCGCTCGCGCCCAGGTAAACCGCCTTAATATCCACCGTGCTATGCCCAAAGGGATTCGCGCCCAGGTAGCGGTGGAAGTAATCGTTGACGAACATCCAGTCGAAGGGGGCATTAAAGCCCACCATCAATGGCGCCCGTCCCGGCGGGAGCACCCCCGCCAACCAGGCTGCAAACTGTCGCAGCGCGGCTTCCGGAGGCTGCCCCTCCTGCGCCAGCCGGGATAGATCCAGCCCATGCACCTCTAAAGATTGCGGATTGGCCTGGGCCTTGTCCGGGATCAGTTCAATATAGAAGGTCTGCCGGGGTTGAGTTAGCGTGCAGGCGCCGATCGAAAGCATGGCATACAGGCTGGGGATCGGACCTGCTGCTTCGATATCAACGCTGATGAATCGGTCTAAGTCGTCAAGGATTGAGCTCATGCCCAGTATTTTATCGTATTTGGTGGAAAAAATACTTAATCGCAGATAAACGCGGATTTAAACGGATGAACGCAGATATAAAATTTATATATATCTGTATTTATCAGGTTTTTTATCTGTGTTCATCTGCGGCTAATCTCTTCAATTTGACAATTCCCCCCTCCTCGGTTATACTTACCTCACTCCGATGGGGAGTAGCCGCCCGCTCAGCGGGAAGGCCAGCCGTCAATCCGGAGCTAACCCTCCCGGCTGCCTGAGTTCACGTGCCAGACCATCGCCTTTGTGCGCTGGTCTTTTTTTATACCTGGAGGCTCGCTTGATCGACCAACTCGAAACCTGGATCCTGGGCGCCCTGCAAAGCCTGTACGACGCCTGGGGCTGGCTGGGCGTCAGCCTGCTGCTCGTCTTCGAAAATGCCACCGGCGTCACCCCCAGCGAGATCATCCTCGGCCTGGCCGGCTGGATGCTTATCGCCGAGCACGACTTCTCGCCGGCCATCATCCCGCTCGGTGGCGCCTACGCCGCCCTCGGCAGCGCGGTTGGCGCCTCGATCGCCTACTGGGTCGCCCGGTTGGGCGGCCGACCCCTCGTCGAGCGCTTCGCCCGCCTGGTGCGCATCGATCCCATCCACATTCAGCGCGTCGAATGCCAGTTCAACCGCTGGGGTACCGGGTTGGTCCTCGTCGGGCGGCTGATGCCCGGCGTGCGCACCCTGGTCAGCCTGCCCGCCGGCCTGGCGCGCATGCCCTACCTCACCTTCCTGCTCGCTACCCTGCTCGGCTCCTACCTGTGGTGCACCCTGCTGATCGGCGCCGGCTACCTGCTCGGCCACGAATGGCACCTGGTCAGCGGCCTGCTCAAAACCGCCCTGCCTTACCTGCTCGGCGGTGGCCTGCTCGCCCTGGTCGTCTACTTCGCCCTGGTCCGCCGCAAAGGCCGCCCGGTCTTCGCCACCCTGGATTGCGAAGGATAGGATCCTCCTTATCTACCACGCCTCCGCCATTCCCCTCAGCGGATCCTCCCCGGCGATCACCGCGCTCTCCCCTCGCCCCCACGACCGCTCCTCCAGGCAGGCGCATAGCGCCGCGCTCACCAGCAGGTCGTCGTGCAGCTCATTTCCCTCCAGCGGGTCGCGCCGCCCATCCGGCACCCCCCAGCGCGCCAGCTTGCCCGGGCCCGGCAGCACCTCCAGCTCACAACCGGCCGCCTGCCGCCAAAACTTCGCCTGCCGCGCCGCCAAATCGCCCCCCGCCCCCGGCGCATATTCCCGGTAGCGCCCCGTCTCCACCAGCGCCAGGAAGCGCCAGCCCAGCTCCGATTTCGACTTCTGGCTGAACACGAACGGCTTCACCCGCCCCGGGAAGGCCCTCCCCAGCAGGCTGGCCAGCCCGGCCCCCACCCCGGTCGCATCGATCACCACCTGCGCCGGCTGCCAGGCTTCCACCAGCGCCGCCAGCGCCCCCAGCAGCTCGCCCTGCCCCGCCCCCTGCCAGCTCCGCCGGTGCACCACCCGGTAGCGCGCCCCCTGCCCGAGCGCCAGCTCCGCCTCGATCGCCACGATCGTCAGCGCCGTGGCATCGTGTTCCCTTGTAAGCCCGCCGATCGGCCCTCCTTGCCCGGCCGCTTCGTCCTCCCCGCCCACATCCACCAAAAAGGCGTATGGCCCGCTCCCCGGCTCGAGCTCCGCCGGGTGATCGCCCTGCATCAGCGCCAATCGCGCCGCCGGGAACATCCCCCCGCCGCTCTCCAGCTCCTCGCAAAAGTACTGCGTCCGGATGAACGGATGCGCCCGACCCAGCTTGGCGATCTCGCCATCCACGAAGCTCCCATACGCGGGTACTTCCTGGCGCACCTCGTCTGCCGTGATGCTGAAAACCCGCCGCCGGCCATCTGCCTGCTCCGCCCCCCGCGCTGCCCGCAGCTCGCGCCCCAGCAGCGTCTCGGCCGTCCAGGCCGTTCCCCAATACACCCGCGTCGCGTTTGTGCTGCTCGCCATCGGTAAGATCTCCTTGTCCCACTTCATCGGGCTGACATCCTGCGCCTCGTCGCATTCCAGCAGCAGGCTGGCCGTCGCCCCCACCACGCTGCTCGTCGGCGCCCCACTCAAGAAGCTGATCCGCGCCTGCCCGACCCGGTACATATACCCCTGCTCCTTGCGCCAGCGCCGTCCCAGCAAGCGGTTCGCCCCCAGCACCCGCTCCAGCCGCCGCATCGCATTTTGCGATTGCGGCTTCCAGGTCGGGCTCACCTTCACCATCTCCACCGCCCGCCGGGCGAACAGCGCCAGCAAGTAGGCCTCGATCTGCGCCTGCAGCTCGTTCTTCCCGCTCTGCCGTGGGAACATCACCACAATGCTCAGGCCGCGCCGCTCCAGCACCGAATCCAGGATCGCCCGCGCCGCCTCCAGCTGGTAGCTGCGCAGCCGCAATCCCCCACCCGCGAAGCTGAACCGCCCGATATCCCCCAGCACCTGCGCCAGCGCCGCCTGCTTCAAAGACCCGCTCCCCCGCCCAGCCTCCGCCAGCTCCAGCGCCAGTCCCAGTTGCCGCCCCGCCTTTGGCCTCATCCGCCCTCCCCCAGCAGCGCCTCCAGCTTCCCACCCGCCAGCAGGTAATCGTTCAGGTCCTTCACCCCCTCCGGCAGGTACACTTGCCGCACCACCCCGCCTTGTGCCCCCCCAGGCGCCCCGCCTTGTGCCCCGCCATGTG
>CAZAGA010000284.1:0-4854 GCA_964484335.1 uncultured Anaerolineaceae bacterium | reverse complement strand
AGGGGGTTTGTTCCAAGAGGTTATCAGGGTTGCCGCCTGGGATAGTAATCCACCCCAGGCGGTATAGATCAGTTAATAATTATTTGATTGAAATGACCACGTCCAGCAGCTTGTCACCAGGTGGCAGGTCGCTGGATTGCTGAGGATCGCGCGGGGTCAAGGACTCGGCCACATCTAGACCTGAGATGACCCTGCCAAAAATGGTGTAGCCGCCGTCTAACTGTGGAATTGGCGCGAAGGTTATGAAGAACTGGCTGCCATTTGTCCCTGGGCCGGCGTTTGCCATGCCTAGAAGGCCAGCCTGGTCGAATTTTAGATCGGCGGAAATTTCGTTATCAAAGAGATAGCCAGGACCACCCATGCCAGATCCACTTGGATCGCCAGCCTGGGCAACGAATCCTTCAATCACCCGATGGAAGGTGATGTTGTCGAACCAGTTTTGTTCTGCCAGGAATATGAAGCTATTGACGGCCAGAGGGGCTTTATCTGCGAAGAGTTCAATGACAATATCACCCTTTTCGGTCTTCAAGGTGGCCTGGTATTTCTTGGCCGGATCAAGGTTCATCGGTGGGCATTCCTTGAAGGAACGCTGCTCGAGCAGGATCGAGTCAACGATCGAGGTCAGAGTCGCCAGGTCGCTTGGGCCCTGGTAAGCGCGGCCATTGAAGAGCAGGAAAGGCGTGCCCGGCAGACCGGCTTGTTGGCCGGCTTCCCAGGTCTGCTGGGCCAGGTTTTTGATATCTTCACTGTTGTAGTCGCTGTTAAACTTGTCAACATCCAGGCCTAATTCAGCAGCCTGTTCTGCCGTCCACTGTTGGAATTGCTCGACAGTGAATGAACTCCATTCACCCTGCCCGGCAAAAATGGCGTCGTGCATTTCCCAGAACTTGCCTTGCAGCCCGGCTGCTTCAGCCGCCTGGACTGCTGAGATTGCTTTGTCGTGAATTGACGCAAGCGGGAAGTGGCGGTAGATGAAGCGGACGTCATTGGGGTATTTTTCAAGGAGTTGCGCCATCACGGGCGCAATCTGGCTACAGAAAGGTCATTGAAAATCGCTGTACTCGGTGATGGTCAGGTAGGCGCTCGGCGAGCCTTTTGACCATTCCGGTCCAACCTTTGGGAAGAGATCAGCCTGAGCTGCCTCAGCCTGGGCTGAAGTATCGACCCGGCAGGCAGGTGGGCCGGCCGGGGTGGCAGCCGCGGTGCTGGCAGCCTGCCCTTCGGTAGGCTGCTCTTTGGTTGGCTCGGTGTTGGCTACAGCCGGTTGGGTGGCAGCGCTACTGTCCGGCTGGCTGGTGATCTCCGGTGGGGTCAACTGGCCGCAGGCCGCCAGGGCTAGGGCTATCAGCAAGACAAGAAAGTAAGTGAGCTTTCGCATGGTTTCTCCACTAAAGGAAATATCTTTCAATTTTACCAGTGAAATCAGGCCAACAAGTTAAGCTGAGGATTAACCAGCGCGATTAAATCGGATAAATATACTCGTATATATTGACAATTTGCTGACAATGGCCTAAAATTGATTTTAGGTAACCCTAAATCTTGGAGTCCTGATGAAGCTTTTGCTCCGCTATACCCTGCTTTTCTTACTGACCCAGGCGCTGGCTGGCTGCTCAATTTTGTATGGAGCAGGGGCAGAATCCACCCCGCTTGACCAGCGCCTGATCCGCGTGGTCGCGACGACCGGAATGGTCGCTGATGTGGTTCAGCATGTCGGCGGAAGCCGGCTCCAAATCACCCAATTGATGGGAGCCGGGGTTGACCCACATCTGTATAAGCCCAGCGAGCGAAATGTGATCAACTTGGCGGAGGCTGACATCATTTTTTACAGCGGCCTGCACCTAGAGGCAAAAACTGGCGAGGTGTTCGAAAAGATTCGCGGCCGCATCCGGGCTGTGGCGGTCACAGATGGGATGGACCGCGCCCAATTGAGCGCGCCGCCCCAGTTTGCGGGCAACTATGATCCGCATGTCTGGTTTGATGTCAGGCTGTGGAGCCAGACCGTCGAGGTGGTTCAGCAGGCGTTGAGCGATCTTGATCCTGCGCATGCCTACCAGTATGCCCAAAACGCCGCGGCTTACCTGGCTGAGCTACAGGCGCTGGATGAGTATGTGCGCGCTCAGGCGGGCCGCCTGCCGGCTGAGCGACGGGTGCTGATCACTGCCCATGATGCCTTTGGCTATTTTGGCCGGGCTTATGGCTTTGAAGTGCGCGGCTTGCAGGGGATCAGCACTGCGGCGGAGGCCGGGTTGAGCGACCTGCAAAACCTGGCGGATTTCATCGCCGAGCGGAAAATCCCGGCTATTTTTGTCGAATCCTCCGTCCCTCCGAAGACGGTAGAAGCCCTCCAGGCGGCAGTCCGGGCACGTGGCTTCGAGGTCCGGATTGGCGGGGAACTGTTTTCGGATGCGATGGGCAACCCGGGTACGCCCGAGGGTAGCTATATCGGGATGGTGCGGCACAACATCGATACGATCGTTGGGGCCTTGGGCGGGAATTAATTGCCCTTTTGGAGCTTTGGGATGGACATGACTGCGAACGCAATAACTGTTACCGATTTGACCGTGGCTTACCAGGATAAGCCGGTGTTGTGGGATGTGGATGTCGAGGTTCCGGCCGGGATCTTAATGGCCGTGGTCGGCCCGAATGGAGCCGGAAAAACCACCCTGCTCAAATCGATCCTGGGCCTGATCAATCCGGCAGCTGGGCAGGTTTTGATCTATGGCAAGCCTTACGCCCAGCAGCGCCGGCTGGTCGGCTATGTCCCACAGCGCGGCAGCGTCGATTGGGATTTTCCGACCAGCGTGCTGGATGTTGTGATGATGGGGCGCTACCGCTCGCTGGGCTGGGTCCGCCGGCCTGGCAAGGTTGAGCAAGCATTGGCCCAGGCTGCGCTCGAGCGGGTGGGGATGGGTGAATTTGCTGGGCGGCAGATCAGCCAACTTTCCGGCGGCCAGCAGCAGCGAGTTTTCCTGGCCCGCGCCCTGGTTCAGGACGCTCTGGTCTATATCATGGATGAGCCCTTCCAGGGCGTGGATGCCCTGACTGAGCGAGCGATTATTGCCTTGCTCCAGGAGATGCGCCAGGCCGGGAAGACGGTGGTCGTGGTGCACCATGATTTACAGACAGTCCCCGAATACTTTGACTGGGTGACGCTTTTGAATGTGCGCCGGGTGGCTAGCGGCCCGGTCGCCCAGGTGTTTACCGAGGCAAACCTGCGCCAGACCTACGGCGGGCGGATGGCTTTTCTGCGTAGCGAAGCGCCTGATGCTACCGGCCTGCTGGAACAGACGGGGGATTAGGCAATGGAAATCTCCGCCCTGCTCCAGAACCTGTTCTTCGATTACACCCTGCGAACGGTTGCACTGGGTTCGGCCCTGCTGGGGATCGTCAGCGGAGCGCTTGGCGCGTTTGCTGTGTTACGCAAGCAGAGCCTGGTAGGCGACGCGATTTCACATGCCGCCCTGCCGGGGATTGTGCTGGCCTTCTGGTTGACCGGTAGTAAAGCGCCGCTGGTCTTGATGCTTGGCGCAGCGGTAGCCGGCTGGTTGAGCACGCTGCTGATCCTGCGCATTGTCAGTTCTACCCGGATCAAGTATGACAGTGCCCTGGGTTTTAACCTTTCGGTCTTCTTTGGCGCCGGCCTTATGCTGCTGACCTTTGTCCAGCGCCGGCCGGATGCTCGCCAGGCCGGGCTGGACAAGTTCCTGTTTGGCCAGGCCGCCACCCTGCTGGTCGAAGATGTCTGGGCGATGGCCCTGCTGGGCGGCCTGGCGCTTGGGCTGCTGGCGCTGTTTTGGAAAGAATTCAAGCTGCTCAGCTTCGATTCCGAATATGCCACCAGCCAGGGCTTCCCGGTGCGCGGGTTGGACATCCTGCTCACCAGCCTGATCGCAGCGGCGATTGTGATCGGGCTGCAAGCTGTCGGAGTGGTCTTGATGAGCGCCATGTTGGTTGCTCCCGCGGCGGCCGCCAGGCAGTGGACGGACCGCCTGGGCCGGATGGCCCTGCTTTCCGGCTTGCTGGGGGCGTTGGCCGGGCTGACCGGCGCGTTGATCAGCAGCAGCGTGCCAGGCCTGTCCACTGGGCCGACGATTGTCCTGGTTGCCACGACCCTGGTCATCTTTTCGCTACTGTTTGCCCCAAACCGCGGGCTGGTCTGGAACTGGCTGCGCACCCGGCGCCGGAAGCGGCAGTTGGATGCTGAAACGCTCTTGATGAACCTGTATGCCCTGGCCGGGCAGCACGCAGATCGGCAACATCCCCATGCACTGAGCGCGCTGGATTGGATGGATGGCGGGCGTGGCGTGGCGCCTAGCTTGCACACCCTGCTTGGGCGCGGCTGGGTACGCCTGGAAAGCGCAGGCCTGGCGGCACTGACACCGGAAGGGATTGCTGCGGCTGAACGTCTTCTACTAGAGCATCCCCTGCTCGACCCCCGGCGGGCTGGCGAAGCACAGGCTGGGCTGCCAGGGAAAGGAGGCCTGCCATGAGCCAGGCTCAATTTGAAATCCAGCTTATTGCGATCGTTGCCGCGGCGGCCTGCGCACTGCCGGGGGCCTTCCTGGTCCTGCGCCAGATGGCGATGATGAGCGATGCAATCAGCCATACGGTCTTGTTTGGGATCGTGATCGCATTCTTTCTGGTTAAGGACCTGGCTTCGCCTTTCCTGGTGATCGGGGCGGCCTTGACCGGCTTGCTGACGGTGATCTTAATTGAAGCGCTGTTGCGTACGCGCCTGGTGCGCCAGGACGCAGCGATTGGCTTGGTTTTCCCGGCCTTGTTCAGCCTGGCGGTAATTTTGATCTCGCGCTATGCCGGCGATGTCCACCTGGACACCGATGCTGTGCTGCTTGG
>CAZAGA010000283.1:2407-4878 GCA_964484335.1 uncultured Anaerolineaceae bacterium | reverse complement strand
CTGTCAACCAAATTCCCCCTTGACTTCTTCTTTCTTTGCGCGATAATCAGAACGAATATTCTATGTTCCTCCTCCCCACCCCCTCCTCCTCCCTCCCCATCACCGCTCGCTGAAAATATTCGTTCCTCTTCGTTTTAGTCGTTCCTCTTTTTAACCCCGAATCCGGGCCTCTTGCCCAACCCATCCCGCGAAACTGGACCTTTTCTGATAAAATAACCTGTTTTTTCGGATGGACAAACCCACCCGCAGCCGATAGGGTATCCCCGATCACCTTCAAGAGCCAACCATAACCTGGCCTGGAAAGTGATAAGATTCTGGAAGTAATAATATGATCGTTGAAAGAACCGAACTCCGCAATATCGCCATTATCGCCCACGTCGATCATGGCAAGACCACCCTGGTGGACGGCTTGCTGCGCCAGGCCCGCGTCTTCCGCGAGAACCAGCAGGTCGCCGAACGCGTCATGGACTCGAACGACCTCGAGCGCGAGCGCGGCATCACCATCCTGGCCAAGAACACCGCCATCACCGTCTGGGACGAGACCGCCCAGCAGAACGTCAAGATCAACATCGTCGATACCCCCGGCCACGCCGATTTTGGCGGCGAGGTCGAGCGGGTCTTGAACATGGTCGATGGCGTCCTGCTCCTCGTCGACGCCGCCGAAGGACCCATGCCGCAGACCCGCTTTGTCCTGAAGAAAGCCCTCCAGCTCGGCCACGTCGCGATTGTCGTGATCAATAAAGTCGATCGCAAGGACGCCGAGCCGCAGCGGGTCTTGAACCAGACCTTTGACCTGTTCATCGAGCTGGGGGCAGATGACCGCCAGGCGAGTTTTCCGGTGATTTACACCAATGCCGTCACCGCCCGCGCCGGCCTGGCCCCCGAGCTGGGCCCCAACCTGCAACCCCTCTTCCAGGCCATCCTGCAGCACATCCCCCCGCCGCGCGTGGACCTGGACGCCCCGCTCCAGGTATTGGTAACCACCCTCGGTTATGATGATTATCGCGGCGTGACCGCCGTCGGGCGCGTTTTTGCCGGGCAAATTCAGGCCGGTCAGGCGCTCGCCCGCCTGACCCTCGACGGGCAGAACCTGCCCGAGCGCGCTCGCTACCTGTATGTCCACCAGGGCCTGGAGCGCGTCGAAGTCGAGGCCGCCCAGGCCGGCGAGATTATCGCCCTGGCCGGGCTGGAGGGGATCGCCATCGGCGAGACCCTGGCCGATCCGCTCAACCCGCTCGCCTTGCCCACCATCCGCGTCGAAGAGCCGACCGTGCGCATGACCTTCGGGGTCAATACCTCGCCATTCTCCGGCAAGGAAGGTCGCTGGAGCACCTCGCGCAAGCTGCGCGAGCGCCTCTTCGACGAGCTACGCTCCAACGTCGCCCTGCGCGTGACCGAGACCGAATCAGCTGATACCTTCATCGTCTCCGGCCGCGGCGAGCTCCACCTGGCCATCCTGATCGAAACCATGCGCCGCGAAGGCTATGAATTCCAGGTCTCGCGGCCCGAAGTAATCCTGCGCGAGAACGAGCTCGGCGAGCTGCTCGAACCCTTCGAAGAAGTCCATATCGAGACCAGCCCCGAGACCGTCGGGGTCGTGGTCGAGATGCTCGGTATGCGCCGCGGCCAGATGGTCGATATGCAAGATACTTCTGACGGCCACGTGCGCCTGGTTTACATCGCGCCGACCCGCGGCCTGCTCGGCTTTCGCTACCAGTTCCTCACCGCCACGCGCGGCATGGGCGTGATGCACACCCTGTTCCACGATTACCTGCCGCTGGCGGGTGAAATCGGCGGGCGCGAACGCGGCTCGCTGGTGGCCTGGGAGACCGGCACTGCCAATACCTATGGCCTGCGCAACGCCGAAGAGCGCGGCATCCTGTTCATCGATCCCGGCCTGGACGTCTACGAAGGCATGGTGATCGGCGAGCACGCCAAGCCCAGCGATATCGCCGTCAACGTTTGCAAGACCAAGCACCTGACCAATATGCGCGCCGCCCGGGCCGACCAGACCATCCGCCTGACCCCGCCGCGCCGGATGAGCCTGGATGAAAGCATCGAGTACTTGAACGAAGACGAGCTGCTCGAGGTCACCCCGTTGAGCTACCGCATCCGCAAGCGCATCCTGAACACCGAAGAGCGCGGCAAACAGGAAAAACTGAAACGCGAAGCGACAAAGTAAAAATGATCATTCTCTCCGTTGGAATGCCGCGCGCCGGCTCCGGTTGGTATTACAACCTGACCAATGACCTGGCCCTGGCGGCCGGCTGGCAGGATGCCCGCCAGGTTCGCCAGCGCTATCGCCTGCAAAGCATCTTGACCGAAGTCAACTGCAATATCGGCGCGCTGACCCCGCGCCGCCTGGCGCTGGTGATGATCCCGGCTCTGTTGGGGAACACGTTCGTCATTAAAGCCCACGCCGGGCCAACCCCGGCGGCGCTGCGCCTGGTCGAGCGCGGCCGGATGCGCGT
>CAZAGA010000283.1:0-2307 GCA_964484335.1 uncultured Anaerolineaceae bacterium | reverse complement strand
CTCCACTTCAGCAAAGGCAAGGCCGGGCGTTTCCGCCAGAAATATTCTCCCGAGCAGCAGGCCATCCTGGCCGAGCAGCTTGGCCCCTACCTGGCCGAAATGGAATACGAGCTCTAAAAATCCGGTATAATCTTTCTACCGCTTGGATCAAGTTAACGACCAAGACGGACCAGTGATCGCTTGCAATCCTACGTATGGCCTCTACCCACAAGGAGGGTACCATGTCCACCCAACCCACCACTCCCCCAACCGCATCCGAAGAACGGAAGAAAGTCACTACCCTGACCTTCCGGCGCAAGAAACAGCGCCGGGAGCGGATTACCATGCTCACCGCCTACGATTATCCGACCGCCCTGGTGATCGACCAGGCCGGGTTGGATAGCATCCTGGTCGGCGATTCGCTCGGGATGGTCGTGCTCGGTTATTCCACCACCCTGCCGGTGACGATGGAAGATATGCTCCACCATTGCCGGGCGGTGGCGCGCGGCGCAAAAAGCGCCCTGTTGATCGGCGATATGCCCTTCATGTCTTACCAGGCCGAAGTGAACCAGGCCGTGCGCAACGCCGGGCGCTTTCTGCAGGAAGGCGGCATGGATGCGATCAAGCTGGAAGGCGGCCGAGAGCGGCTGGAGGCCATCCGCGCCATCGTTTCGGCCGGTATCCCGGTCATGGGTCACCTCGGCTTGACCCCGCAGAGCATCCACCAATTGGGCGGTTTCCGCCCGCAGGGCCGTGAAGCCTCCGCCGCCCGCCGGCTGCTCGAAGACGCCCGGTTGCTCCAGGAGGCAGGCTGTTTCAGCCTGGTGCTCGAATCTGTCCCTGCTCGCCTGGCCAGCCTGATCTCGCAGCGCCTGGAGATCCCGACCATCGGGATCGGCGCCGGCGCCGGCTGTGATGGCCAGGTGCTGGTCACCCACGACCTGCTCGGCCTGTTCGAGCGTTTCACGCCCCGCTTTGTGCGCAAGTACGCTGACCTGCATGGCGAGATGGCCCGCGCTTTCCAGGAATACAAGCAAGATGTCGAGAGCAGCGCCTTCCCAGCCGCAGAACACAGCGTCGAAATGCCCGCTGAGGAATGGCAGGCTTTCCTCGACGGCCTGCCAGAAGAAACTTAACCAACCATCCAAAAAAGGATCAACCCAATGACCGAAGAAACGCTTCCCCAGCCCAGGCCGCCTTCCCTGCTGATCGTCGGCACCGGGGCGATGGCCTGCCTGTTTGCCGCCCGCTTGGCTGCAGCAGGCATCCCCTTCCACATCCTCGGCGGTTGGCCAGAGGGCCTGGCCGCCCTGCGCCAGCACGGCGTGCGCCTGGAGAGCGCCGATGGCAGCCAGGCTGCCTACCCGGTCCAGGTCGTCCGCCGGGCAAAGGAGCTGGGCCAGGTGACTTATGCTCTGGTGTTGGTCAAATCCTGGCAAACCCAACACGCCGCCCGGCAATTGGCCGAGTGCCTTGAGCCGGACGGCATGGCCCTGACCTTGCAAAACGGGATCGGCAACCGCGAGATCCTGGCCCGGGAGTTGGGCGCTCAGCGCGTGGCGCTCGGCGTAACCACGGCTGGCGCCAATCTGCTGGGCCCTGGGCTGGTCCGGCCGGCCGGCGAGGGAGTGATCACGATTAACCCCCACCCCCGTCTTGCCGCGCTGGCCGAGCTGCTGCGCGCCGCCGGTTTCACCATCGAGACCTCACAAGACGCCAACGCTCTGCTGTGGGGCAAGCTGGTGATCAACGCCGCCATCAACCCGCTGACCGCCCTGCTCGGTGTGGCCAACGGCGAGCTGCTCGCTCGACCAACCGCCCGCGCTCTGCTCTCCGCCGTGGCGCGTGAGGCCGCCGCCGTAGCCGTCGCCCAGGGCATCGCCTTGCCGTTTCCCGACCCGGTGGTCGCCGCCGAAACCATCGCCCGCCGCACCGCCGCCAACCTGTCTTCCATGCTGCAGGACGTGCGCCGCAGCGCGCCGACTGAAATCGACGCCATCAGCGGGGCGATCGTCCAGGCCGGCATCCAGACCGGCGTGCCCACCCCGATCAATCGCACCCTCTGGCAATTAGTGAAAGCCATGAGCGGTAAAGCCAGTGGAGGAAATCAATCATGATCGTTGTACAGACTTTGGAAGAGCTGCGCCAGGCGCGCGCCGGGCTGCCCGCCCCGCTTGGCCTGGTCCCAACAATGGGCTTTCTGCACGATGGGCATCTCTCATTGGTGCGCGCCGCCCGGGCGGAATGCGCCAGTGTGGCCGCCAGTATCTTCGTCAACCCGACCCAGTTCGGCCCCCAGGAAGACCTGGCCGCCTACCCGCGCGATCT
>CAZAGA010000282.1:0-4901 GCA_964484335.1 uncultured Anaerolineaceae bacterium | reverse complement strand
AGAAGCTGGTTTCCATCGCTTTCTGTATTATAGTAGAGAGTGAAAAAGGGGGGGGGGGGGGGGGGGGGGGGGGGGGGGCCGCTCTACTTAATCGAAGCAGTGTTCAATAGCAACAGGTACGGCTTGCTGTATTGAATGCCCAGCACGGCCACCTGCCCGGAGCGGGCAGCCAGGCGGGTGAGTGAGAAACCCTTGGCCGGGATCGCCCGAGCGACCTCCGCGCCGCTGGCCGGGTCGTGGGCAGTGATCTGGCCCTCCTGGAGCACCCACAGCCAGGTTCCATCCCAGGCCAGGTCCTTACCGCACGGCCCGAGCGCCCGGCCGAAAATGCCGTTGGCCGGGTTGACGGCGACGATCGCCTGGCCCTGGTCGGGTAAGGCTAGCCAGATGCGCTGGCCATCCGACGCGCTGGCCCAGGCGTCGATCAGGTTGCCGTCCAGGCCAAGCCTGCGGCGCAGGCCAGTCTTGAGGTCAGCGCTCCACAGGCTAGGCCCATTGGAATACGACATGTAGAAGGCCAGGGTATCCTTGCCGGAAGCGACCAGCGAAAGGAAGCTCGCGTCTTCCCCACCGCCGAATTTGAACGGCCCGGCCAGCAGCTTGCCAGTCGCGTCGATCGCCATCACCGCCGCCTCAGCCTGGGCGGCGCCGTAATGCGTCCCACCGCCCAGCCAGATGGCATTCTCAACCGGCAGCAGGTCGCGGATGGCGAATTGGACCGGCCAGGGCTTGCCCCACGGATCCTTGGCCGTGCCCAGGTTGGGCAGGTTAATGTATTTCACGATCGAGGGGCCCTTGGGGTCGATGCGCGCCAGGCGTTGCTGGTGGTTAAAGACCACCAGCAGGCGGTTGCCTTCGTAGTGGATGGCGTCGCCGCTCTTTTCAAGGCGGAAGGGCGGGTTGAATTGCAGCTCTTGCCCGCTAAAGCTAGCCGGGATGGCAGCGGTGGAATTCAGGGCTGCCCAGGTAGCCTGGCCAACCACACCATCGGCGGCCAGGCCATTGGCGCGCTGGAAGGCGATCACCGCCTGCTCGGTCTGCCAGGAGAAGTCGCTGGTCGGGTTACAGATGGCGTAGCCCAGCTTCAGCAGGGCCTGATTCAGGTCATTAACCGGGTTGGAGAAATCGCCCAATTTGAGCGGCTTGAAATTCGGGTCGGGGGTCAGGCTGGGGGTCGGGGTGAGCGCTTTGCCGGAGGTGGCCAGGGCAGGTGCAGTAGCGCTGGCGCCGGCTGGGCTGGCCTGGGTTGGCAGCTGGGCGCCGAACAAGGCCCGCCAGGTCTGCGGCCCGACCACGCCGTCGGCGGATAAACCGGCAGCGGCCTGGAACTTGCGCACGGCGCTATCGGTCTTCTTGCCAAAGTAGCCATCGGCGACGCCGATCTCGCTATAGCCGAGCGCCAGCAGACGCTCCTGGAGCAGGCGGACGTCGGCGCCCTGCAGGACCGGGTTGGCCAGCTTGAGGTTGCGGGTCAGCGGCGGGATGGTCGGGGTGGGCGTGGCGGCGGGTCCAGCGGCGAAAGAGCCCAGGGGCGCGCTGGCGAAAACCAGGCTAATGAAGAGCAGGATGAAGAGCGTTTTGCGCATAGACAACCTTTCGGTTCTATTGCGGGCCAGCGCAGCTCGCCCCGCAACAGAAAACTATGAATCGAGCCAGGCCAGGTAGCTGGTGTACTGCTTGACCAGCGCCAGGCCGGCTTTGCGGGCGGTTGCGGCAGATGGCAGGTTGCGGGTGTAACAATGCCAGCCGACCTGCTGGTAGCCCTGGCGGGCAGCCTGGTCCAGGAAGGCCAGGGTTTGCAAGGTAGCCAGGCCTCGACGCTGGTAGGGCGGTAAGGTAGCAATGCCGATCTCGCAGCGCCCGGCGGTGTTGTACTCCGATAGGCACCAGCCGGCGAGCTGGTTTCCAAATAGCGGACAAAGCCCGAAGCTTTTTTCCAGGAATTCTTCAACCGAATCACGCTCCGAGCACATTTCCTCGCGCAGCGCTTCCAGGCCCTCGATCTCTGGATCGGAGAGAAGGGACCCATCCGCCGGGACGAAGCGGAAACCATCCGCCAATTCTAATGGGGCGGGCAGGACCCGGGGCTGGATGGCGTAATACTGGCGCTCGGAAGGCTGCAGGCGCAGGCCGGTGAAGACCCCGGCCAGGATCGCTTCCCAGGCCGGCGTATCCCCATAGACCACCAGCACCTCCCATCCGGCCTGGCGGGCGTAGGGCAGGACGGTTCCTTGGAAGAAATGCGTCAACGCGGGCAGGGGGTTGGGTGCGCCTGGGTTGCCGGCCAGGTAGAAGCGCTGGCCATGTGCGAGCAGGGCCAGCGAGGGGCTCTGGAGGTCATCCAGCCAGGCCCCGCCGTGGGTGCGCCTGGCCAGGATTGAAGCGACCGCCAGGTGGTGGTCGAGGCCGCCGATCAACGGCGCGAGCAGGGAGTATTGTTGCGGGGTCAGGCGCTGCATTAGTTATTTAGCGCGTTGAGAAAGCTTTCCAATTCCGGGCCGGCGACCAGCCCGTTGAGGGTCTCGGGATAATGAAACTCGTCTTCATACACCGGGCAGACCAGTTCGTCGAGGCGCTTGGGGCGGCGGCGGACCGGGACGCGGCGGTGCAGGTGGAGCGGGTAGCTATAGGAGGGCGGGAGCAGGCGTAAGCGCTGCGGGGCGAGCAGGACGCTGAGCACGGCCTGGTGCAGGAAGATGCGGTGCAGCTCGTCGCTGCAAGCCGAGGCCTGGAAGCGATCATCGGCGACCAGGCGCTGGAAGAGCGCCCACCAGCGCCCAAGCAAGCCGAGCGAAGGGCGGATGGCGTACAGGTGGGTGTTGAAATAGGGCAGGATCAGCTGGCCTTCGATATAGGTCTCGACCAGGTTGCGCGGCTCGTGCAAGCCAGCCGCGGTGTAAATACCGTTCCAGAGTGCGTCACGCGGCTGGCCGGGAAGCTGGCCTATATTGCGCAGGTGGACCGGGCGAAAGGCGGCCTGGATGCCATGCTCCAGCTCGAGCAGCTCGGGTGGTTGGAGCACCAGGCATTCCGGGTTGAACCAGACCAGGCTATCCAGGCTGCCAGCCAGCTCTTCAGCCTGGGCAGCCGCGGCTACCTTGCCGGCGAATTCATAGGCCGGCAGATCGCCAATCAAGGGCAGCAGGCGCACCTCGACCGGTTTGAGCGCCGCGTGGATGGCTGGCGTGGAGCCGAAGCACCAGACCGGGGCGTCTCGCCATCTGCCGCCATAGCGGCGCAGGCTGCGCACGAAACGAGCGACGTTGCGGGCTTCAGCCTCGTTCTCCGCCAGGCTGAAGAATACCAGGCCGCTCACTCGATCTGCTCCAACAGGCGGCGGGTGGCGGCGGCGATTTCGGCCACCGCCTGGTCAAAGGCAGGCTGGTTGCGCTTCGAAGGTTGGCGATAATTGCTCACTTTGCGAACGTACTGCAGCGCGGCCAGGTGGAAGTCTTCCTCGCTGGCGGGCGGCTCGAGCTTGCGGAGCGGTTTGATATTTCGACACATCAGATCATCCTCAGGGCGGCGGCAATGTCTTCGGCGATCATTTTACGCTTGCTTTTTTCGATCCCAAAGCTCGGGCCAACTTGCAAATAAGAAGGGAATACCGGGTGGCCCAGATAGCGGAAATCTCCGCCACGGATTTTATATGTTGCTCCAGCCGGAACCGGGCGCGCTTGTCCCTGCCGTTTGGCGATCGCGTTAAGCGCTTTTATCGCCACATCGCCCATCAGGAGGTAGGCTTGCAGATTTGGAAATAACGCCAGCTCCTGCTCGAGCAGCTTCGAACACTCCACGACGCTGGTTGTCTCAATCCCGTAGGCGGTCTTGGCGCATTTGACCGCGTTGGTCAGGTAGACGCCCAGGTCAAGCAGCTCCTGGAACCGGCTCACCGGCGCGCCGGCTTCCTGGAAGGCCAGCAGGCTGGTTTGGGCGTAGCTGGCGCCTTCGCCGCGATAATAGTCATCGCTCGGGTCAGGCGGGGCGGCTTCCGAGATTAATACCAGGCGCACCCGTTGGAGGTCCAGGTCAATCGCTGAGACCTGGTAAGCGGCATGGTTTACATCCGGACAAGGAAAATTCCGGCAGGCGATGCAGTGGTTGATTTGCATACTCCACCTCAGAGGCGAATCCGGCGGTATTCAGCCAGCACGGCTTCCTGCAACCCGTCAGGGTCTTCGGGGGTGACCACCACCAGGCGGTTGGTGAATTCGACTACCACAGCGTTCTGCGGATCGGTCATATAGCCGAGGTAATTGCCCAACACCTGGTTGGAAAAGTATCCAATCGAGGCAAACAGACCGCCCGAGCCAAAGGTGCGGATCGAGCCGGTGGTAATCCCTGGTTCGACGCGGATATCGACCAGCTCACACAGGTCGAACGACTTGCTCCACACCAGGCTGTGGACCACCAGGCTGCCGCGCTGGACGCTGAAACCGGTGATCACCAGCAGCAGGGAAGCCGGGATCAGAGCGCCTGAGATGAGCAGGCCGGTGGTTCCGCCCAGCGCGCCGGCCAGGAATAAAATGGCCAGGATGATAGCGGAAGTGATCTTGAGACTCGGACTGTAGGTGGCGCGAAAGAATGGTGGGTTCATAGCTTTAATTATATGTGATCTTGAAGATTAGCGCAGCCAGATCGCCGGTCTTCAAGCTCTGGAAATGACCGTCCAGGCGCCAAAGGCGAAGATCAGCAAGCCGGAGACCCGGTTGACCCAGCGCATCTGAAGCGGGGTGATCCGCTCGCGCAGCAGGCCGACCGCGCCGCTGAGCAGCAACCACCAGGCCGCCGAGCCGCAGAACACGCCGGTCACCAGGCCAGCCACTGCCCGGCTGTAAGCGCCCTCGCTGGACAGGCCCAGCGAGGCGAACACCGCCGCAAAGGACAGGATGGTCAGCGGA
>CAZAGA010000281.1:0-4904 GCA_964484335.1 uncultured Anaerolineaceae bacterium | reverse complement strand
AGAGCAATGGTTGCCAGGCGAGAACGGGATCGAGTGACGAAAAACGCCGCTGAAAGGATAATCCCGATCAGGATAACATCATAGAAACGCGGTGGCCGGAGTTCCAGGACCATGAGCTGGCTGGGTCGCAGCCAGAGTGTGAGAGCAGCTAGCCCAACCGTGAACAAGACAATCGAGCCTACATAGGCGCGTAAGTAACCGTTTTGGAGTACCTTGGTTTGCCATGCGGCAAATGAAAGCACGGCATGTAAACTGCGCGGGTAGAGCGCGGCCGGGCCAAACTTCGCTAGGCTGTGCCAGGCATAGATAAAACCCGGCTGAAGTCGCTTCCGGGCGACGGATAGGCCATAGCCAAGCAAAAGGGTGACAGTGCTGAGCGCCAACATCGGCGTCCAGCCGTGCCATAGGGCTAGTTTGACGGTCACAGGGGCTTGCCAGATCGCCTGAACTGTCGGAGCGACCAGCCACTTGCCGGCTAGTTGTGGGAAGATGCCTAGCAACAGGCTCAAGACCGCCAGCATGAGTGGGGGGAACCAAAATCCGGTCCCCCCTTCATGGGGATGCAGGTCTTGCTTTCCAGGTCGTCCCCAAAACGGTTGATAAGCGACCCAGCCCGCCACTGCGACCATGCCAATATTGCCAACCAACATCAAACCAGTCAAGACCGCCGGCAACGGTGATGCCAGGGTAGTTTCATACATCAACTCTTTAGCAACAAAGCCCAGTAGCGGGGGAATACCCGCCATTGAAAGTCCTGCTAACCCGGCGGTAGCAGCTGTTACTGGCATCGCCCGACCAATACCACCGAGCAGGTTGATATCCCGGGTTCCTGTGCCGTGATCCACTCCGCCCGCTACCAGGAATAAAGCGCCTTTATATAACGCATGGGCAACTAACACGACAACAGCCGTCTTTACTGCCAGGGAGGTCCCCAGGCCAAGGAAGAATACCATCGAGCCCAACGCAGAGACGGTGGTGTAAGCGAGCAAGCGTTTTAAGTCAGTCTGGGCCAGAGCCAGCAAAGCGCCACCGACCAGAGTGATCAGGCCAACCGATGTGACGACTATAGGCCATAATTCCAATCCGGAAAAGAGTGGAAATAACCTGGCCAGCAGGTAAATACCCGCTTTCACCATTGTAGCTGAATGCAAGTAAGCGCTGACTGGTGTCGGTGCTTCCATGGCGTTTGGGAGCCAGAAATGGAATGGGAATTGGGCTGATTTGGTAGCTGCGCCAGCCAGGACCAGTAAGAAGGCTGCTGGCGCCAGTGGGCTCTCCAGAATTACTGGTGAACGCTCGATCCATTGAGCGATCTCAAAAGAGCCGCTCAGGTTCGCTAGTAAGATGAAACCTGCCAGCATAGCCAGCCCGCCTGAACCAGTCACCAACAAAGCCTGCCAGGCTGCGGCGCGCGCGTTCGCCTTATGGTGTTCAAAGCCGATTAGAAAGAAGGAAGAGATGCTGGTTAATTCCCAAAAAACAAACAATAGTAAGGCATTGTCGCTTAAGACCACGCCGAGCATGGCGGTCATGAACAGGATCACCAGGCTATAAAATCGTCCCAGGTACGCATGCCCGTGCAAGTAAGCGCCCCCATAAACGATGACCAATGCGCCAATACCTGAAATTAGCAGCGCCATCACCAGGCCCAAGCCGTCAAGATGGAATCCCAGGCTAAGTCCCAGGCTGGGCGCCCAGGGAATGTATAAGTTCCAATTCGTCCCAGATGCAACCGGTGGGATTGCTGCCATCAGTTGCAGGAAAATCGCCAACGGGAACAGCGCCAGGGCAGTCGAATAGCGCGGCAATCGCTGCTGTATTAGCGGCGCAAGTGCGGCCAGGATGGTGCCTGCCAGGATTGTGAACGTCAGTAATGCCATCCGTTGCTTCATGTACCTTCAGGAAGTTGTAAAGTCATTTTGCCCTACAAATATGTTTTCGGCAAGGGTATTGGTAGGGCGAATTGTCTGGGCATCCTGGGCATAGAAAGTCGGCAGGAGGGTAGGGGTGATTCTTCTAACTTTTTCCATTCAAAAGACTCTTATACTATAGTGATGCGTCTTATTCATTATCGCCGAAGGCAAAGGCATGAAAGAGCAAGAAGCAGTTCGTCTCTTGAAACAAGGTGACCTGGCAGGCTTAGATCCGTTGGTGGAGTGTTATTATTTTCGAGCGGTCAAGGCTGCTTATCTGATTGTCCAGGAGCGTAGCCAGGCAGAGGATATTGTCCAGGAAGCCTTTATACAAGCCAGCCAGAAGATTCACCAACTGGCTGGGGAGTATTTTGGCCCCTGGTTTCTGCGGATTGTGATCAACGCTTCTATCCGGTCTGCCCGGCAAGCAAACAGACAGGTTTCTCTCCAGGTTGAGGTTGGAAATCAAGGCCAAACCTTTGAAGATCTCCTGTTTGATTGCCATCCTGGTCCTGAGGTGGTGGTGGAAAAGGGGGAATTTACCACCCGAGTCTGGCAAGCGCTCCAACAACTTCCGACTGAACAACGTGCTGCGGTTGTTTTGAAGTATTACCTGGAAATGAGCGAGGTTGAAGTGGCAACCGAGCTTGGCCAGCGAGTGACCACCGTTAAAGGCCGCCTCTATGCCGCCCGTCAGCGTTTAAAGCAATTACTGGCGGGCTCGCAAAGCACTTCTGCTGACGTTTCTAGGCAGCCACCGTTTTCTTCAAATAACAAGAAATAGATAATAGGAAGTTCCGAATGAAAGAACGAAAGATTAAACAGGCTTTGAATCAACTGGCGGATCAGGCGATCCCAGCAGAATACGATCCGGTCCAAGCTGTGCGAAAGCGGATTCAATCCGATCATCAAGTTAAGGAGGGGGTTCCGAACCGGATCAAGGTGCAGCCAAGCTTACGTAAAGCGGGTTGGGCCCTCCTGATATTGCTAGGCCTGGCACTCCTTCTAACACCTCCAGGTCAAAGCTTGGCGCAAGGTGTTTTCCGTTTCTTTACATTAGCTGAAAGCGACCAGATGCCCCTGCCGAACGGTCGCCCAATTGAGCCGCCGGTCCCATCACGCACTACTGCCCCGACCCGGTTAGCTGAGCTTGTCACGGCCTCTCCACCTGGGCGGGCCCAGGCCGTGGAGGTCTACCCGACCCGCACCCCTGCTCCCCGGCCAACATCCAGCATGCCGATCTGGAACCTATCGCTTGAAGAAGCCGAAGCGCTGGCTGGTTTCGATCTGCGCGTCCCGGCTGACCTGCCACCTGGATACCGTTTGGATAACGTCATCTTTGACCCAAAGACCAGGGAAGTAGCTCAAATCTATTCCTTCCATCCCTACTCTGCCGGTGAACAGTTTATTCTCCACCAACGCCTTTCCCTGAATGATGAGTTGATTGGGCCGAGCGCTGGGGTAAATCAGTTTTTCATCGGCGACATATTGGTCGAGTATGTGGCTGGTTCTTGGTTGGACGACAGCAGTGGAGAGACAGAAACCTGGCATTCCGACTCGATTTTCCATACCTTCCGTTGGCAGGAAGGCAAGACTTTCTTCGCGTTGGAGATTCTATTTGACGAGTCTGATACTTGGAGCCCAGCTTATTGGACTCAGGACATTATGCAAGCTATGCTTGAGCTGGCGATTGGAGCGCGGAGCGAGTTTCCTGAGCAGATCAACTTGAACTATTTGACTAGTCTCGAGCAGGCTGAGGCCGTTGCCGGATTCTCGCTGCTCGCGCCTGCCAGGCTGCCTGAAAACTTTATCTTCAGTCGAGCCGTATATGAGCCTGAAGCTAAGAAGGTTGTTCTATTCTACCAGCCCGATGATGGCTCGCGTGCCTCAAGCGGGGTCAGGTTATTAATTACTGAGAAGCAGGTTGATGATCAGCCGACGCTGGATTGGTCCGGAATACCGCAGGAAGCTGTGGAAGATCTATCGGTCAACGGCGCGCCAGCGGTCTTTATACGCGGAGCGATTGTCGATGGCGTGTACAGCTCAGAAGCTCGCCTGAGCCTGGTCTGGAGGGTAGATGGCTTGGAAATCGAAATGGTTTATTATGCGCCAGCCCAATATTCAACCCGCCTCGACCGCGACCGATTGGTCCTAATTGCTGAAAGCATGCAGTAGCTCTGTCTCGAGTCTTTAGCAGCCTCAAAGCGTCTTCCGCCACTCGCGAATCGCTCGGGCATGTAAGGGATAATGACCATAGGTATCCAGGCGCAGGCGGCGCAAAAAGCGGCTTTCCCTCAGGAAGTTCTCCTCGGGCAAGCTGAGGAGCATTTCGACCAGGCTCTGGTGTGACCGTTCGAAGTGTTCAATAGTTTCAGCCAGGGAAAGCGCTTGCTTTTCGGTGCTTTTTAGTGCATTGAATGCGTCGATTCCGCCATATAAGTCTTTATAGCGGGGTGGTCTGCGCCCTTCCAGGATCATAGGTAACGAATGCAGGGCTTCCTGGTCCCAGGTGGCAACATGCGCGAGCAGGTCCTTCACCGACCATTCCTCTGTCGCTCCTGGCTGGGTAAGTTGGGCCTCGCTCAAGCCGGAAAAAGCTTCTTTTAGCTCAGTCCAGGCTTTTTCAAGACGGTTAAGTAATCTTGTTTTATCCATTGTGGTTGGCCGGTATTATACTGGAATGCAGACGAAAATTCGAAAACGACGAATATCCTTGACAAAAGCCGCGATTCCCATATAATAAGTAACGCACTTTGAGCACTCAGATCTTGCCACCAGGCAGATCGTTGAAAACTGAATGAGACGCCCTCGCGTCAGAGACCAGAGTAGTTACTTGTCGGTCTGGCGTGCCGATGTCTGTAAAGACATCGGTTTTTAGTCTGTCAAAAGCCTTGACAAAGATTGAGAAGAGCGTATAATTCAGCCCGTTGTCTCAAAGCCGGACCTTAACAACTGAAGAGTGGTAAGAAGCCTGAGAAAAATTCTGGAGAG
>CAZAGA010000280.1:0-4905 GCA_964484335.1 uncultured Anaerolineaceae bacterium | reverse complement strand
GCCCGATTCGACAATCATCCCCTCCTGCATGACGTGAATGATATCAGCCTGGGCGGCTGTGGTGATCCGGTGGGTGATTAAGATGACGATTTTTCCAACCGTGACTGCGCGTAGCCGGGCCAGCCATTCCGCCTCTGCCCAGGGATCCATCGCGCTGGTCGGCTCGTCCAGGATGACCAGACGCGCCTGGCGAAGGAAAGCCCGCGCCAGGGCCAGCCTCTGCCACTCGCCTACGCTCAGGTCAGCCCCGCCCTCGAACCATTTCCCCAACAGGGTGGCGTAGCCTTGCGGCAGTCGCAAGATAGGCTCGTCTGCTCCGGCGGCCTCGGCTGCAGCCTGGATCTGCTCTTCCGTCGCCTGAAGCGAAAGGTCGCCCAGGCCAATATTTTCACTGGCAGTGGCATTGTATTGGACGGGCTGCTGGAACAATACCGTAATCGAGCGGCGCAAATCTTCTAGGGGGACCTGTTTCAGATCAATGCCTTCCAACCGGATGCAACCCTCCTGCGGGTCATAAAATCGGCACAACAGCCGCACCAGGGTGCTTTTTCCTGCCCCATTCGGTCCGACAATTGCCGCAAACTGGCCTCCGGCCAGCCTTAGGTCGAAATGATGCAGTGCTTCACGCTCGCTGCCTGGATAAGCGAAGGACACATTCTCAAATTCAACCCCCCGGTCGAACGTTTCGGGCAGGGTTTGCGCCTCAAGCGGATCTGTGACCTGGGGCTCGAGATTCAAGAATTCAAATAAATCGCTTAGGAACAGGCTGTTGCTGTATATTTCGCCAATATTATCCAGGAAAGAGCGCGCTAGGCTCTGGCCTTGGATGAAGGATTGGTAGAAGAAGGCCACGTCTCCCAGGCTGTAGCGACCGTTAATCGCCTGGATCAGCATCCAAATCATCGAGAGCCCGGTAATGATCAGCGACAGCGTGCTGGCGACCAACTCGGCCACCGCTTGGTCGCGCGCCAGGCCGGTACGTTCTTCACGCAGAATGCGGCGCAGCTCCTGAAAACGTTGGCTGAATAAGTCGCCCAATTGGAACAGGCGCAACTCTGGAGCAGCTTCCCGGTCTGTAAGCAGCCACTCGTAATACCAGGTCTTTCGCTCCGCTGGGGTGGTTTTTAGCCGCCAGTGGTAAAGTCGTTCGCGATAATTCAAAACGACCAGGAAAGCCGGGATTGTGCTGGCGACCAGCACCAGTGGCATCCACCAGCTAAACTGGATCAACAGCACAGCCATCGAGACCATGGTTACCCCGTTTTGGATCAGGCTGCCAATCCCTTCCAGTAAGGCAACTGGCCGGTAAGTTGCGTCGCTGCGCGCCCGGTGCAGATGGTCAAAGAAATCAGGCGAATCGTAAAATGCGAGGTCAACGCTATAAGATTTTTGGTGGATAACCTCGCTCATATAATCCTGGACGCGTTCCGACTGGGCCGTCCGGATCCAGTTTGTCAGGCTGCTCAGCAGGGCGATCATCAACATTACCGCTGCAATCAGCGCCAGCGGCAGGATGACCAACCGGGCTGACTCCCAGGAAAAACCAACCCCAATTGCCGCCACCAGCCGGTCTACCAGGGTGCGGGTTAGGTAAACGCTGGCAACGGGCAGCACGCCTTGGAGAATGAGCAATGCTACCCAAGCGATTGTCCAGCTTCCCGCTGCCTTCCAGACAAAGCCCAACGCCCGGAGTAAATAGGGAAATTGGGCCAGGCTTTTATTGATTCGACGTTGCATGTTTCGCTTGCCCAGGACCTAAGAATTAGCTATAAAATGCATCGGTAGAAAATCTCTCGCCAGGTTTGGGTCGCCGCTAACCACCTGTCCATCCACCTAAACCCAGGCATGCCCATCCAGGCGCTGATCGACTTTCCGAACACCGATGCGTAAATTGGAAGCGATACCTTGTCGCCCGAGCAGCCACCAGACTGCCAGCGATTCTGGCAAACAGCTCACTTTCAACCAGTGAAAGCGGTGATTGACAAAACCAATATAGGCGCCAAGTTGTAAAGCCTGGTGCAGGGTTTTGGTCGGATCTGCTTTCGTAATTGGAATGGATTGGATCTTTTTAAAGAGAAAGCCCTGCACGGTTGATAGACCAAACCAGCGAAGGGCGATTGCGATGCTATTTAGGAGCAGGAGATGCTTCAACGCGGCCAGGCGTTCTCGTCCGTTCAGCGTTTTTTTAGCCGGGTTGTTCGGCATCGGCCAGGGCGATCAGTTCATTTTCTAGCAGGTTATCCAGAATATCATCCAGGTCTTTGCGTAGCACATCCGGCTCGACGTCGTATTCAGCCAGCAGTGCCTGGTACGCCTGGTGGATCGTTGCCGACCCAGTCAGTAAATTCCAAACCCGGGTTCCGATATCATCCAGGCTGTAATACTTTTCATTGCCCAGGTTGAGGACGACCGCTTCACCAAGTAGTTCTCGAAAGATCACCTTGGAAGGCACGGTTACTCGTTTTTCATAGTTAAAAGGCATTGGTTTGTTGACTGGCTTCATGATTACTTGCTTGGTTTTTCTGGCGTCTGACGAAGCTGAGCGGCCTGTCGGTTGGCCTTGCGGCTGGCCCGGCTGGGTTTTTTTCCTGCCTCTGCCATATAATAGGAGTAGTTGTAGTAATAGTAAGAACCACGTCCACCCAGTGGGACCCGGTTCAAGACCACCCCAAGCAGGTTCACGCGCAGTCGCCTCAGCTCATCGGCTGCCCGGCGGGCTTCGGCGGTGCGGGTATTTCCAGAGTCATTGACCAGGATAGCTCCATCAGTCCGGGAGCCTAAGATCGCCGCATCGGTGACTACCAGGGTCGGCGGGCTATCGAACAGGACAATGTCCGAGATTTCTTTCAGGCCTTCGATGATGTTCAGCATTCGCTCAGAACCCAGTAATTCAGCCGGGTTCGGCGGTAGCGATCCGCTGCTCATCAATCGTAAGTTGTCCACCCCGGTTTCCTGCAGGTGATCGTTGAGCTCCACGTTTTGCTGCAGTACAGCGTCACTCATCCCGTTTCGGTTGGGCAGGCCAAAAATTCGGTGCTGGACTGGCCGGCGCAAATCTGTGTCCACGATGATTACTTTCATCCCGGATTGGGCCATTACAACCGCCAGGTTAGCCAGCATGACGCTTTTGCCTTCCGAAGGGTTAGGGCTGGTG
The DNA here is from genome assembly GCA_964484335.1 of uncultured Anaerolineaceae bacterium. Lineage (GTDB taxonomy): Bacteria > Chloroflexota > Anaerolineae > Anaerolineales > UBA4823 > CAZAGA01. The sequence goes on along the minus strand of CAZAGA010000280.1, from coordinate 1,751 downwards.
ATCATCAGGGTATGAGCGGGTTTGTCAATCGAAGAGAACTGGATATTCGTTCGCACGACCCGGTAGGCTTCCACGGTCGGCGCCAGTGGGTGGGAGGCTGCAATCAATTTATCCGGGTATTTATCCCCTTCGATCCGGGCGATTGCGCCGAGCATTGGCAGACCCGTCGCGCGCACCGCATCTTCAGGCGACTTGATCGTATCATCCAGGTATTCGATCAGGAACGCACCGGCCAGGGAAAGCACCAGCCCCAAAGCCGAAGCCAGCAAGACGTTCATCCGGGTATTGGGGCTGATTGGCGCCGCAGGCACGGTGGCTTCTTCCAAAACACTCAGGGCAGCCCGTGACGTACCGCCCTGGGTGAGCAGCAGCTGGGAGTAGGTGTTCTGCCATGAGCTGATCCGTTGATCCAGCAAGGCAATCTGGTTGTTCAAGCTTTGAATCTGGCGTGCGCTGCTCGTGGCGTCCAATTCCTGGCGCAGGCGATTACCTTCTGTCTGGGCGCTTTCAATTTTCTGCTGCAGATCAGCCAGTTGAGATTTGGTGAATTCAGCTTGTTCTGGGCTGAGTGCATTCGGGTTGGTTGGGCTTTGCATAATTAATTGGGCTGCAACCTCGTCAGCCAAGGCTTTAGCCCGCTTCCGGTCACTATCGACCACGAACACTTCGATCAACTGGGTGTTGGGCACTGCTCGAGCGCTGACCTGGCCGGCAAGCGTGGTCCAATTGCGCTTCAAGCCCAGGCTTTCTACGACGCCTTTCAACACCGGCTCACGCTTTACTAATTCAGCATAAGTTTGCGCAAGCTGCTGTCCGATATATAAATCATACGAGCTCAGGTTGAGATTCTGGGTACCTTGGCCGACCAGCAGCGTGGTTTTCGTTTGGTACAATGGGGTGGCGGCCCGGCTGGCCAGGTAGCTGGCAGACGCAGCAATACCTACCGAGAGCAGGATTAACCACAACCATTTAGTAATAATATTGATGTATTGACGAAGTTCCATTAGCCAGATCCATTAAGCATAATCAGGGAAAAGATTTGGTCGTTCGTCGAGCCTGGATGGGCTCGAGCGGGATCTACCGGGCGCAGGTTCTTACTTTACCATACTTTGAGGGCTTGGGCAAGGAAGCTACCTTGCCGCGCCCGCTCGCCGGATCATCCAATTTAAGGTGTAAGCAATCACATGGTCGAGGACCATGTGTCCATCTTCCTGTCGCCCGATGTAAGGATCGGGGATCAGGATGCAGTAATCCACCAGGCCGCGCAGTCTTCCACCCGTGTCGCCGGAGAAACCGATCGTGATCGCCCCCTGGTCATTCGCGGTCTGGATTGCCTTGAGTACATTCGGTGAATTACCGCTTGCCGAGATAGCAATTAGCAAGTCGCCTGCCTCGATCAGGTTCAACAGCGGTTCTGAGAAAATATCTTCATAGCTTGAATCGTTTGCCCAGGCCGTCATCAGAGGGACGTTGTCTGTCAGCGCAATCGCCTTCATGCGCGGTTGACCTTCAACCAGGGTAAATTTGTTCAGATCGTTGGCCATGTGGGAGGCTGTGGCTGCGCTGCCGCCATTGCCGCAGATATAAATCCTGCGCCCTTCCTGCCAGGCCTGGTATAAAACGTTTACAACCGTCCAAACGTCGTCCTTTGAAATCGTTAAAATAGTTTGGGACAAGCGCTCCAGGTAATCTTGGATGGGGTCGGGTTCCGCCCGGTGGGAAAAAGTTTGTAGGGGAGTGGTTTGCATTGT
>CAZAGA010000279.1:2690-4911 GCA_964484335.1 uncultured Anaerolineaceae bacterium | reverse complement strand
GATAAAATCAACCGGGCTGCCCAGGATGCGGGCGAATATTTCCGCAGCATGGCCCATTTTGTCGGTTTCGATACGCAGCAAGCCGAAGCAATTTACGAATCCCGTTACATCATCGAAAAGCACATCCCGGAAATTGTGTCCGAGTTTTACATCCACCTGCTGCGCTATCCCCCGACCCGCCAGTTCTTCTTGAATCCAGATGGCAGCCTGAACACCGAATATGTGCAATTACGGATGCAGCACCTGGCTAATTTCTGGCGCCGGACGGCCTATGGTCCGTATGACGAGCAGTATGCCCGGTATATCGATTACGTAGGCCGGGCGCATACCCGGCGTGGCGCCGATCCGAATATTGATATCGCTGAGCGGTATGTCATCGGGCAGGTCGGGTTTATGCAGCACTCGATCAGCGAAGCTTTGAGCCGCGAGTTGCACCCGATCGACCCGGCCTGGGAAATCCGGGCCTTGAAAGCCTGGAACCTGCTCATGATGGTGCTGTTGGAAATGTTGGCGCGCGTCTATCACGAAGATGAATTGCTTGAAGCCCCGGCCGCGCTCAGCCCGGTCAACACCGATGAAGTGAAGGAGCTGGCGATTAACTCCTACGAGATGAGCGTCGGCTTGCATAAGCTGCTCGAGACGAGCCAGGTGTTCTACGTCGCCGATCAAGCTGAAATCCCACCCGGCCAGCGCAAAATAGTCAAAATCGTGGGCCTTTCGGTGGGCATTTTTCATCACCATAGCGGCTGGTATGCTGTGCGTAACCAGTGCCTGCATGCTGGTGGACCAGTGGCGGAAGGCCCACTGCGCGGCGAGACGCTGGTCTGCCCCTGGCATGGCTACCAATATGATTTGAGCAGCGGAAAGCTGCTCAGCGATCCAGCCGCCCGGTTAGAAATGTACCCGGTGGAGTTGCAAGACAACAAGGTCTTCATCCATCTACCGATCAACACGTACACCCCAACGGAGATCCCGCCTGCAGCGCCCACACCAGCCGTGCCGGCCCTGGCGAAGAATGAATTTCGACTGAGCGAGATCGGCGTGGGCCAGGCTGGGGTGGTGGAGGTGGCAGGCGAAACAGTGGCGGTTTTTAACGTGGCGGGCAGGTATTATGCCGTCCAGGGACGCTGCAGCCATGCCGGAGGACCACTCAGCGAAGGTCGCCTGGAAGGCACGCTCGTCACCTGCCCCTGGCATGGCGCTTGCTTCGATCTCCGGGATGGCTCAGTGCAACGCGGCCCGGCCAGGCAGGCGCTCCGGGGCTACCCAGTAACGGTCGATAAGGAAATTGGCCGGGTTGAACCCTAATCTGTAAAATAAAAACGGGCCAGGCCCGTTTTTATTTTACCTCGTCGTTTCGGGTCCCAGCCAAGATGGTCGAAATGGTCAGCGAGCCAGGCAGGCTGGCCAGGAGCATCAGCGTACGCAGGAGCAAGGCCACGCTCAGGCTACTTTCCAGCGAAACGCCGCCGGCGCGCGAGTAAATTAAGGTCATCGAAAGCTCCTGCAGCCCGTACCCGTTAATCGAAACCGGCAGCAGGGTAATAAAATAGACCAGGCTGTTCAAGCCAGCCACCAGCCCCCAACCGATGGATTGTCCTTCATATTTGAAGAGCAAATACAGGACGGTAAAGATGCACGCCATGTGCAAGCCAGAAAACAGGAGCGCCGCCAGTAAGGAAGTTGGGCGCTTCAGGTAGACCTTGAGCGATTGAGCCAGATGGGCCATGAAACGGCTAATTTTCGATTTCAAGCTATCCCAGGCAACGCCTCCCTTCGCCGAATAGGTCAGTGCGGCCAGTGAGAAGCCTGGGAGCCAGGCGCCGCCAGCCTGGTGAAGCGATCCGAGGAAGGCCGGCAAGCCAAATGGGACAGTCAGCGCCATCCCTGCCATCCCGACCAGGCGGTCAGCAATCAGAGAGGCAGTGACAGCAGCCGAGTCATGTTTCAGGCGGACCGCCCCGGCCAGGCGGACGACATCACCCCCTACCGTCGTCGGCAGGAAATTCGAAGCAAAGAGCCCGGCAAAGGTAATCTGAACGGTCTGCCAAAGCGGGATCGCCAAACCGCTGGCGCGCAACAGGACATGCCAACGCAGCGCCACTGCCAGGCGCGAGACCAGCACCAGGCCGAAACAGGCAGCCAGGATGCCCAGCGGGATCTGGCGGGTGGCATCCAGGATCGATTGCCAGCCCTGGCGGCTAAGCAGGTAAATTAACAG
>CAZAGA010000279.1:0-2590 GCA_964484335.1 uncultured Anaerolineaceae bacterium | reverse complement strand
GTGACGCGCGCCTTGCCCTTAGCCTGGCGGGCTTTGGGCGACATGTGGATCCATTCCAGCTCCCGTTCGAGGGTCTTCTGGCGACGGCTTTCGGTGCTTTCTTCCGCGGCCAGGCGCTGGCGCTTTTGCTCCAGCCAGGAGGAATAATTGCCCTTCCAGGGGATACCATAGCCGCGATCCAACTCGAGGATCCACTCGGCCACGTTATCCAGGAAATAGCGATCGTGGGTTACCGCAATGACGGTGCCTTTGTATTGCTGCAGGTGACGCTCCAGCCAGGCGACCGATTCGGCATCCAGGTGGTTGGTCGGCTCGTCGAGCAGCAGGATATCCGGTTCGGTCAGCAGCAACCGGCAGAGCGCGACCCGGCGGCGCTCGCCACCCGAAAGAATGCGCACCGGCGTCTCGCCTGGCGGGCAACGCAGCGCATCGAGGGCGATCTCCAGGCGATTGTCCAGGGTCCAGGCCTCGACCCGGTCAAGCTGGTCCTGCAGGCGGGATTGCTCTTCGATCAAGGCGTCGAAATCTGCATCCGGGTCGGCAAAGGAATTATTGACTGCCTCATAACGCTGGAGCAAGTCAAGGATCGGCTGGACAGCTTCTTCAACCACCTGGCGGACGGACTTATCCGGGTCGAGCTGGGGCTCTTGGTCGAGCATACCAACGCTGTAGCCCTTGGAAAAGGCGACCTCCCCGGTGTAGCCGTCGTCCTTGCCGGCGATAATCCGCAGCAGGGTACTTTTCCCCGAGCCATTCAACCCAAGAACACCAATCTTGGCGCCATAGAAAAAGCCCAGCGAGATATCCCGCAGGACCTGCTTGTTGGTGGGCGGGAAGACTCGGCCAACCCGGACCATCGAAAAAATTACTTGTTCATCATTCATAAGATTTTCCGTTTTAAATATTTTTGCGGTCTTTGAGCCAGGTCAGGACTGGATCGACCGGCAACGCGTGAGCGATATGGCCATCCCGCCCAACGACCGTCTCGGCGCAGAAGAGCGAATCCAGGACGGCTTCTTCGACGCACTCAATCACGGCCTGGAACATGCGATCCAACAGGCGAGCCGGCGGATAAGCCAGGAGGTTCAAGGTTGAAAGACCTGGGTCGAAGGCTTCAATACGGTTGGCCGTACTGAAAGCGATCACGAAATCACCGCTCTGCCCGCCGAGGTGGGTCCCTGTGCGAGCCAGGCCAGGAGCGGCGCGCCGGGCCAGGCGCTCCAGGCTATGCGGATCCAACGGCGCGTCGGTGGCCAGGACGATCATCACCGAGCCTTTTTCGAGCTGTTCACTGGCCAAATCGGCCTCTGCCAACTTTTTACCAACCGGCACACCCAATATCACCAGGTCGCCGCGCCGCCCAAAGTTGGTCTGGACGAGCGCGCCAAGCGTAAAACTGGACTCGTCCAGGACCACCTGGCGGCTGGCGCTGCCGATGCCGCCTTTCCAGCCATAACAGATCGTCCCCATTCCGGCCCCGACCGAGCCAAGCTCCGGCGGATTGACGCTGGCCGACTCGAGCGCAGCCCAAACCTGCTCGGCCTGGACGTGGCGACCCTGGATATCGTTCAGCCAGCCATCGTTGGTCTCGCCGACCACCACGTTGACGGTGCTGGCCTGGATCCCGATCGCTGGGTTGCGGCGGATCGCATCTACAACCAGAGCGTCGAGGACTTTTCCAACGTTGAGGGTATTGGTCAGGGCAATCGGCGATTCCAGGCAGCCCAGCTCGCGTACTTGCTCGAAACCAACCGCCTTGCCGTAACCATTGATGGTAAAAACTGCTGCGGGCACCTTCTCACGGAACAAGTTGCCGCCATGCGGCAGGATCACCGTGACGCCGGTGCGGACTGGACACTGGCCGGGGATCAGCGACCCTTCTCCGGCGGACAGGCTGGCATGCCCTACCCGCACTCCGGTCAGATCCACAATCGAATTCGTGGGGCCAGCCGGGAGGTCGCCGGGGAAGACTCCAAGCTGGCGAAGGCGAAGGCGCATTATTCAGCGAGATATCCCGTGGTAATTTCCCGACAGCAGCGCACAAAATCCAGCACCGTCGGCACGCTACGCATGAGCACAGCCATATTGCCGTGAACGCTGATCTTGCGGGTTAGCAGGGCCTGCATCGGCTCCAGCTCGCCTTTCAACAGGCGAACGTAGTTTTCGTAAGGTGCCTGGAGGGTGAAAACCGCCTTGGCCTCCTGGCCTGGCTGGACCGGATAGGCATTCCGGCAGGTCCCATGCCATAAATCCAAATAGAAGGTGATTTTTTCTTTCAGTGCGCCATTCGGATCGACGACATAGATCATGTCGCCCTCCCAATTGCGCGCCACATGGGCGTATTGGGCGTCATTATTCAATTTTTCCATCAATGCGCTAACCCATTCATCATTTGGGAAAACAGCCATGCCCTCGCCTCCAGGAGTGATTTGGAACAGCCAGTAAGGAACCTCGTCCCCTGGCCGCAGGTGATGAGGAGATTATAAAACAAAACAGGCTGAGCGGCAGCCCAATCACTGCCCCAGCCTGTCTGATATTTTGTGCGCTGGGTGGGAGTTGAACCCACACGCCTTGCGGCACATGGCCCTCA
>CAZAGA010000278.1:0-4975 GCA_964484335.1 uncultured Anaerolineaceae bacterium | reverse complement strand
CGCCGTCTGATTGCGTGGCGTTGGCGCTTTTGGGGCTACTTGATGAGCCGATTGACCTGGTGGTGTCTGGGATCAATCCGCTGGCCAACCTGGGCCACGATGTTACTTATTCCGGCACGGTCACGGCGGCGATGGAGGCGGTAATTTTCGGCGTGCCAGGCGTGGCAATTTCACTTGATTCGGCTGAAAATCACAAGGGTCGACTGGATTTCTCGGCTGCCGGGCAGGTCGCCAGGCAGGTGGTCAGCGTCCTGATCAAACACGGACTGCCCAAAAAGACCCTTCTGAATGTGAATGTGCCTTACCTGCCTTTTGAAAAGATTAACGGGATGCGGATCACCCGCCAGGGGCTGCGGGTTTATCGCGACAGCCTGGTACGCCGGCTGGATCCGCGCGGCCGGCCGTATTACTGGATTGGCGGCGAGGCGCCGACTGGGATTGCGGCGCCGGGCACCGACTTTGGCGCGCTGGCAGAAGGCGCAGTTTCAATCAACCCGCTGCGTCTGGATTTAACTGACGAGACGAACCTGCCCGAGTTCAAGGCCTGGGATTGGCTGTGAAATTCGCCCCTTGACAGGTTGAAGAATCGGCGTAAAATCGTGCGGAATGGCACGCCAAAAAATATACCTTCCACAAATTGATCGCCCCGGAGCTTATCGCTCCCATGGGCGATTTGTTTTTACCAGTCTTTCAAAATAGAGCCCGAGCGGCTCTATTTTTTTGCCTGTAAGATGGAGATAGATGAGAGTGCGATGATTAAACTACCTGGCTTGATTGACCCGCACGTGCATGTGCGCGAACCCGGAGCGACCCACAAGGAGGACTGGGATACGGCTACGGCCGCCGCCCTGGCTGGTGGGTTCACCACGATCCTGGCGATGCCCAACACCCGTCCTCCGGTGACGGACGCTAGCAGCCTAGCTCTGGCGCTGAAGGCGGCGCGTGCCAAGGCGCGCTGCGATTATGCCCAGTTTCTGGGCGCCGGTCCGGATATCCCGGTGGAGATCGCTCGTCTGGCCGGGCAGGCCGCTGGTCTGAAAATGTACCTGGACCAGACTTATGGCCCGCTGCGCCTGGATGAGATGACCTTATGGATGGAACATTTTGCAGCCTGGCCGCAGCATATGCCTGTAGTGGTGCATGCCGAAAGCCGGACGATGGCGGCGGTGCTGCTATTGGCGGCGCTGTATGAGCGCCCGGTTCATGTTGCCCATGTCTCGCTGCGGGAGGAAATCCAGGTCATCCGTAAAGCCAAGGAACGCGGCCTGCCCGTGACCTGCGAAGTTTGCCCGCACCACCTGTTCCTGACTGCAGAAGATATCCCAGGACTGGGTCCAGGACGTGGCGAGGTGCGTCCTCGCCTGGCTACGGCGCAGGATCGACAGGCGCTATGGGACAACCTGGAGGTGATCGACTGCTTTGCCACAGACCACGCCCCGCATACTCTGGCCGAGAAGGATGGCAGCAACCCACCGCCTGGCTTCCCAGGACTCGAAACAGCCCTGCCACTGTTGCTGACAGCCGTTCATGATGGACGCTTGAGTTTGGATGACTTGATTGCTCGCATGCATCGCAACCCACGGCGGATTTTTCACCTGCCAGAGCAAGCGCAGACCTGGGTTGAAGTTGATCCGGATGAGACTTGGCACATCCGGGCTGCCGAGACCTTTACGCGTTGTGGCTGGACACCGTTCGAAGGCTGGACGGTCCGGGGCCGGGTTAAGCGGGTCATGCTGCGCGGCCAGGCAGTTTTCCAGGATGGCCAGGTCCTGGCTGCGGCGGGCTCAGGCCAGGATTTAAGATTTATTTGATTAACTACTCGGAGAGTTTATCTTCGGGTAGTTTTGGATGCTAAAAACCAAAGGAGAGAAATTATGGCTACGTACGTACCCCCGCAAGCTGCACAAAGCCCCCACTTGCCGTTTGGCGACCAACAGCGGGCTCCATTCTATGGCAAGGATATCCTGTCTGTCAAGCAATTTTCACATGCTGACCTGGAATACATCTTTGGCGTGGCGCGTGAAATGCGGGAAATGGTGCTGAGGATTGGCACTTTCGATTTGCTGAAAGGAAAAATACTGGCGAACCTGTTTTATGAACCTTCCACACGCACCTCATCTTCTTTTACCTCAGCGATGGAGCGATTGGGAGGCAGTGTGATCCCCATTAACGAGGTGCGCTATTCATCGGTGTCGAAGGGTGAGTCGTTGCCCGATACGATCCGCACCCTGGAATGCTACGCCGATGTGATTGTGCTGCGCCATCCGGAGGTGGGGGCGTCGGCGCTGGCGGCTCAGTATGCTCGTAAACCGGTAATCAACGCTGGCGATGGGGTTGGCGAACATCCCACCCAGGCCTTGCTTGACCTGTTTACGATTGTTAGCGAGCTAGGACAGGCGGATGGGTTGACAGTGACGATGCTGGGAGATCTAAAATATGGACGGACGGTTCACTCGTTGGCGCGCCTGCTCTCCTTATATAACGTTCGTTTGAACTATGTCTCACCGGAGATCTTGCGTATGCCGCCAGAGATTATCGCTGAATTGACCGAGAGAGGCATCCCACAAGGCGAATATTCCCAACTGGAAGTTGTGTTACCCGAGACCGATGTGCTGTATGTGACGCGCGTCCAAAAGGAGCGATTTGCAGACCCGGCCGAATACGAGGGTGTCAAAGGGGCGTTTGTGATCAGCCAGGAAACCATGCAGCAGGCGAAAGAGCGAATGATCGTTATGCATCCTCTACCGCGCGTGGGCGAGATTACAATGGAGGTGGATGATGATCCGCGCGCTGCCTATTTTCGCCAGATGGAATATGGTCTGTATGTGCGCATGGCTCTGCTGGCGATGGTGTTAGGAAAAGCCTAGGAGGCAGGCATGAGTTTTATTTCCAGACTGGAAGCACGGGCACGGCAGGTGGATTCGCTGTTGTGCGTGGGACTAGACCCGCATCCCCAAGATCTGGAGAGGTCGGGCCCCCAGGCGGCTGTTGAAGCTTGTGCGCGCTTGATCGAGGCTACAGCCGACCTGGCGTTGGCGTTCAAGCCGAACGCGGCTTTTTTTGAGGCTTATGGTCCAGCCGGCGTGCAGGGGCTAAAAGAAGTCATTGCAATGATTCCGGCGGACGTTCCGGTGATCCTGGATGCCAAACGGGGCGATATTGCCTCAACGGCCGAAGCCTATGCCCGGGCGGCATTTGAAGCGCTGGGGGCTGATGCGGTGACTCTCAATCCGTACCTGGGCGAGGATTCGATCGAGCCCTTCCTACGGGATGCCGATCATGGTGCGTTTCTGTTGTGTAAAACCTCCAATCCTGGAGCAGGTGATCTGCAGGACCTGATCGTAAGTGGCGCAGAGGCGGGTATCGGCCAGGCTCTGTTTGAACGGGTGGCGGCGCTGGCAGAGCGATGGAACTGCCAGGATAACCTGGGGCTGGTTGTCGGGGCGACTTATCCGGATGCTCTACAGCGCGCCCGAGCTGCTGCACCCGAACTGTGGATCCTGGCTCCGGGAGTAGGGGCACAGGGGGGTGATCTACAAGCCACGTTGCAGGCTGGGCTGCGCCCGGATGGGTTGGGTCTGCTGGTGCCGGTTTCACGCGGAATTGCTCGGGCAAGGGACCCGCGCCAGGCAGCCGAAGCCTTTCGCCAGCAGATTAATGCGGTGCGCAGGGACATCGAAAAGCAGGAACGGGCCGGCAGGTGTCCGCAGGCGGCGATTGCAGCGCTGGCAGATGCACTGTTGAAGGCTGGCTGCGTGCAATTTGGACGTTTTACGCTGAAATCCGGGTTGATCTCGCCGATCTACCTGGATCTGCGTCGGCTGGTTAGCCAGCCGGCCCTACTGCGGCAGGCGGCGGCAGCTTACCTGCCAATCCTGGGCGGGCTGGAGTTTGACCGGCTGGCGGCGCTGCCATATGCGGCTTTGCCAATTGGGACAGCCATCAGCCTGATGGGTAACTGGCCGCTGGTTTACCCGCGCAAGGAAGTCAAAGAGTATGGCACGCGGGCCGAAATCGAGGGCGATTTTCAGCCGGGCGAGCGGGTGGTGATTATCGATGACCTGGCGACGACCGGTGGTAGCAAGTTCGATGCGCTGGAGCGACTGGCGGCGGCCGGGTTGCAAGCGCAGGATGTGGTCGTGCTGATTGACCGGCAATCTGGGGCCAAAAAAGCCCTGGCTGATCGTGGTTTTCGGCTGCACGCCGTGGCTACCCTGGGTGATCTGCTTGACTATTGGGAGGCCGCCGAAAAGGTTCCAGTGGAGTTGATATTGCAGGCACGAGAGTTCCTACGCAGTTCTTAAGCTGGTCCAGGCCGGCTGGAAAGCGACCCAATATGTATGCGCTATTTCGACCGTGGTTGTTTCGCCTGGAACCCGAGCGTGCCCATGCTTTGACGATCCGGGCGCTGCAGTTGGTCCAAGGTTTGCCACCATTACAAGCTTTGCTGCGAGCCAGCTTTCGTGCTCCGCAGCAACCGGTGGAGGCTTTCGGATTGAGGTTCTCAAACCCAGTCGGCCTGGCAGCCGGATATGATAAAGATGGGCTGGCCTGGCGCGGCCTGGCTTGCCTGGGTTTTGGACATATCGAAGTCGGCACGGTAACACTGCGCCCACAGCCGGGCAATCCACGTCCGCGCGTCTTCCGCCTGCCGACCGACCAGGCGCTGATCAACCGGATGGGCTTTCCTGGGCTGGGGGCTGACCCGGTCAAGAAAAACCTGGCCAAGCCGCGCCCGGCCGGGCTGGTCCTGGGGGTCAATATTGGGAAAAATAAGGACACGCCTCTAGAAGAGGCTGGGGAGGAATACCGGGTGCTGTTGCGCCAGTTTGCGGGTCTGGCTGATTACCTGGCGGTCAATGTCAGCTCGCCGAACACGGTTGGGCTGCGCCGGCTGCAGGAACGGGCTGCTTTAGAAGAGTTGCTTAATGGGCTGCATGCCGAACGGCTGATCGAAGCGGCCAGGCTGGGTAAA